>NZ_BCRS01000073.1 GCF_001552715.1 Mycolicibacterium vaccae NBRC 14118 = CIP 105934
GCGGTCGACCCGCGATGGTGCCTGCGCGCGGCACCGTCACCAGCGGGGCCCGGAACACGAACGCCTCCGGGTAGGCACCGCCGCCACCGCTGCCGCCGACGCCTCCCCCGGTCGTGGTGCCCGAGGTCGCGTCGGCCACCGGCGCCTCCTGTTGGGTGCGGAAGGTGGGCCCGGGCGCCGGCGCCGGAGCGGGCACGATCTTCAGCGCGCGCAGGAACTCGGTCAGCGTCGGCACCTTGATCGGGAAGGTGGTGTAGAACGTCGACGGTGTCGGCCAGGCGCCGAACGGGATCTCGCCCGGACCGGGCAACCGGACGATGGGCACCTTGATCGAGTTCGCGCCAGGCACCTGGCGCGGCGCAGGCGGAGGTGGTGGCGGCGGAGGCGGAGGCGGCGGCTCGACAACCGAGTTCTCCCGGTTATTACCGCCACCGGTGCTCACCTCGGGCACGGGCTCAGGCTCTGGCTCGTGCGTCTCGGTCGGCTCCTCGACGACGGGGTCCTCGTCCGGCACGGTCTGGGTGGGTTCGGTGGGCGCCTCGGGTTCGTTGGACGAGCCGCCGTCGCCGGTGTCCGGTCCGGTGCCGGGATCGTCGGTGCTCTGGCTGGAGACGTCGGAGTCCCCGGGGTCGGCGGCGACCGGAACTGCGGCCACGCCACCCAGCACGGCGGTCACGGTGAGCACGCCGGCGACCGCGGCGGCGCGCACAACGGGCCCGACCATGGCGCCTCCATCTCCGGAGGGTCCGTCGCTTTACGCGAACGGTGAATTCGGTTGCAATTCTCGCACATCGGCGCAAGGGGGCCGCCCCGATCGGACAGTTTCAAATCGACGCCAGCGTCAGTTTGCGGCGGGCTCCGGGTGGCAGGATAAGGTGCCGTCGTGACGTCTGCCGGCCCCCCTCGTGACCACGGAGACCCGGGTGATGCTCCCACCGTCCCGCCCCCGCTGACGGAGCCCGCCCCCGCGAGGCGGCCGTCGGCGGCCGAAGAGGCCAGGACCATCGCGGCGTCGACGAACACCGGCACGCTGGCAACGCTGACCGCCGACGGCGACCCGTGGGCGTCGTTCGTCACCTACGGGCTGCTCGAGGGCGCCCCGGTGCTGTGCGTGTCCAACCTGGCCGAACACGGTCGCAATCTGGCCACCGACCCGCGGGCGAGCATCGCGATCACCGCGCCGTCCACCGACGCCGACCCGCTGGCCAGCGGCCGGGTCACGCTGGCCGGGCACGTCGAGGCGCCCGTCGGCGCCGAACGCGACGCCGCCCGCGAGGCGCACCTGGGCGCCGTCGCCGCCGCGAAGTACTACCTGGACTACAGCGACTTCACGCTGTGGGTGCTGCGGGTGGACCGGGTGCGCTGGGTCGGCGGATACGGCCGGATGGACTCCGCCACCGGCCGGGACTACACCGCAGCCCAACCCGACCCGGTGGCCCCGCGCGCGGCCGGGGCGATCGCCCACCTCAACGCCGACCACGCCGATTCGCTGGCCGCCATGGCCCGGGCCCTCGGCGGATACCCCGACACCGAGTCGGCGGTGTGCACCGGCGCCGACCGCTACGGGCTGGATCTCCGACTGGACACCCCGCGCGGGATGGCCTACACCCGCGTCGGCTACCCCCGACCTATCGACTCTATCGACGAGTTACGTTCGGCTGCGGTCGAATTGGTGAAGATGGCCCGAGGAGGCTGATGCGATGTCGACCGTGAACGACCGCCCGCCGACCTGGCAGGCCGCGTTCGACCTGATCCGCACGCGTGGTCACGAACGGCGCGAGGAGCCGTTCAAGTTGGCCAGCGGCCAGCTCAGTCACGACTACATCGACGGCAAGTACGCCGTCGACACCGGGGAGCGGCTGACCATCGTGTCCCGCGCGGTCGCCGACCTCGCCGCGGCCAACGGCATCGAGTTCGACGCCGTGGGCGGCCTGACGATGGGCGCCGACCCGCTGGCGCACGGCGTCGCGATGGTCACCGGCAAGGCGTGGTTCTCGGTGCGCAAGGAGCAGAAGAAGCGCGGCAGGGAGCAGTGGGTCGAGGGCACCCGCCTGGAACCCGGGATGCGCGTGCTGCTCGTCGACGACGTCATCAGCACCGGCGGGTCCACCGAGCTCGCGCTGGAGCGCATCGCCCCGCTCGGGGTGGTGGTCACCGGCGTGATCCCGATGGTCGACCGCGGTGACGTCGCCGCGGCACGCTTCGCCCGGCGCAACGTGCCGTTCCACGCGCTGGTCACCTACCGCGACCTGGGGATCGAGCCCGTCAAGGACGTCTGACGGCCTCCGCGGGGCACGTGGCTGACCCACCCGTCACACACATCCACATTTGGCAGGTCCCCACTCGTACTTTCCCTGCAAAACGTGGATACGTGGGGCGCGTGGGACGCCAACCCGCGCGGACCCGTCGCCGCCGTCTAGGGGCGACCTGTGACGAGCACTCCCCCCGGCTCGATACCGACGGTCACCGGGTCACCGGGCGCGAACCCCCGCGCCACCGAACTGGACAGCTGGGCGCTGAGCACCGAGCCGTCGGGCAGCGCCAGGTGCACCCGCGAGATCGCCCCGAGGAACGACACCGCGCTGACGGTCGCGGCGCCGGCGGGATCGGCGGTGACGGTCACCGCCTCGGGGCGCACCATCGCCAGCCCCGGCCCCTCGACCGAGCCGGGCAGCGCCGCCACCGACACCCCGAGCAGGGTCGCGGTGCCGCCGGACACCGTGGCCGGCACCTTGTTGTTCAGCCCCACGAAGTCGGCGACGAACGGGGTGGCCGGGTTGGCGTACAGGTCGGCCGGCGCGGCCAGTTGTTCGAGCCTGCCCTGGTTCATCACCCCGACCCGGTCGGCCACCGCCAGCGCCTCCTCCTGGTCGTGGGTGACGAACAACGTGGTAGTGCCGACGTCGAGCTGCACGCGCCGGATCTCGTCGCGCAGCTGGGTGCGCACCTTGGCGTCCAACGCTGACAGCGGTTCGTCGAGCAGCAGCACCCGCGGCTGGATCGCCAGCGCGCGGGCCAGCGCGACGCGCTGCTGCTGCCCGCCCGACAGTTCCTTGGCGTAGCGCCCGCCCAGCGCGCCCAGGCCCACCAGGTCCAGCATGTCGGACGCCCGGGAAAGCCTGTCCCGCTTGCCTTTCCCCCGCATCTTCAAGCCGAAGGCGACGTTGTCCAGCACAGTCAGGTGCGGGAACAGGCTGTAGGCCTGGAACACCATGCCCATGTCGCGCTTGCTCGCAGGCACCCGGCTGATGTCCACGCCGCCGACCGACACCGTGCCCGAGGTGGCTTCGTCGAGGCCCGCCAGAATGCGCAGCGCCGTGGTCTTCCCACAGCCCGACGGGCCCAGCAGCGCGACCAGCTCGCCGGGTTCGATGTGCAGCGTCAGGCCGTCGAGTGCGCGGGTCGACCCGTACACCCGGGTCAGATCAGTGAGCTGGACGGCGACACCGTCGTTGGTCATGTGGTCACTCCCGGGGTCTTGCCGCCCCGCCGGCCACGGGTGACCAGGGACAGGATCAGCAGCAGCACAAAACCGAACAAAAGCGTCGCCAGCGACGCCGCCACCGAGGTCGGACCGTCGCTCTTGCCGATGAGCACGATCTGGACCTGCAGTGTCTCGTAACCCGACAACGACGCGATGGTGAACTCGCCGAGCACCACCGCGATCGAGATGAACGCGGCCGACAGGATGCCCGACCAGATGTTGGGCACCACCACCCGGGTGATCGTGGTCAGCCACCCGGCGCCCAGCGACCTGGCCGCCTCGGCCAGCGTCTGCAGGTCGATCCCCGACAGCGCGGCGTCGATGGCCCGGTAGGCGAACGGCAGCACGACGACGACGTAGACGAACGTCAGGGTCAGCGCGGACTCCCCGAGCAGGTAGGTCACCCACAGGTAGACGTTGCGCAACCCGACGACGATCACCAGCGCCGGGATCGTCAAGGGCAGCAGGCAGAGAAACTCCACCAGCCCCTTGGCCCACGGTGCGCGCAACCGCACCCAGATCATGGTCGGGACCAACAGCACCAGCATCGCGGCCACCGTCAGCACCGCCAGTAGCAGCGACACCACGATCGACTGGTAGAGCGCCTCGTCGGCGACCAGGTTCGCCCACGCCTGCCAGGTACGCCCACCGGCGATCAGGTTGCGGGTGGAGAAGTCGGCCATCGCGTAGAGCGGGAACAGGAAGAACAGCCCGAACAGCACCCACAGCGCGCCCCGCACAACAGTTCTCATGATCCGGCCCTCACGACAACCACCTCGAACTGCGGCGTACCAGCAGGTTGTAGGCGACCATCACCAGGGCCACCACGACGATCATCTCCAGTGCCAGCGCGTAGGCGAACCCGGCCTGGCCCAACACGACCTCGCTGACCAGCGACGCGCGGATCAGCAGAGGCAGGATCGGGCTGCCCTAGCTGACCAGCGCCGCCGCGGTGGCGTAGGCGGCGAATGCGTTGGCGAACAACAACAGTGCCGAACCCAGGAACGCCGGCGTCAGCAGCGGGATCGCCACCTCGCGCCAGTACGCCCAGGTCGAGGCCCCCAGGCTCACCGCGGCCTCGCGCCACTGCTCGCGCAGCCCCTCCAGCGCCGGGATGAACACGATGACCATCAACGGGATCTGGAAATACGTGTACACCAGGATCAGCCCGCTCAGCCCGTAGAGCCAGCCCGAGCCTGCCAGATTGAACCCGAACATCTGCTGCACCCACAGGGTGAGCACACCGTTCAGACCTATCGTCGCCAGGAACGCGAATGCCAGTGCGACACCGCCGAACTGGGCCAGCACGCTGCACAGCGACAGCACCGCGCGGCGCACCATCGAGGCCGGCGGGCTGCTGACGATCAGCCACGCCATCACCGCCCCGAGGACGGCGCCGATCAGCGCGGTCGCGCCGGAGAGCAGCACGCTGTCGCGCAGCGCAGACAGCGCGGTGCCGCTGAACAGCGCGGCGATGCGGTCCAGGCTGAAAACCCCGTCGGCGTACACCGCGCCCACCACCACGGTGACCGTCGGGATGATCAGGAAGATGACGACGACGGTCAGGAACGGTAGCAGCGGCAGCGAATCACGCAGCCGGCGCGCAAGACTCACAGGCGTCGACCTCAGCCGACCGCGGCGGCCCAGTTCTCCGCCAGGTACTTCGACGCGGCCTCGGTCTGCTCGGGGGTCGGCACAGTCACCGGCCCGTCCACCACGGGCAGCGCCGCGGCGACCGCCGAGTCGAGGGTGCCGTCGGCGAGCATGTTGTCCGCCCGCACCGGCCGGACCCCGCCCTTGGCGTACAGGTTCTGGCCCTCGTCGCTGTAGAGGAACTCCTGCCACAGCCGGGCAGCGGCCGGATGCGGTGCGTCCTTGTTGATCGCCTGGTAGTAGTAGCCGGCCACGGCCTGATCCGGCGGCACCAGCACCGTCCAGGACGGCAGTTTCGCGGTCTGCGCGGAATTCGTGTAGTTCCAGTCGATCACCACCGGCGTCTGTCCGGATTCGATGGTGGCCGGCGTCGGGTCCACGGGCAGGAAGTTGCCCGCCTGCTTGAGCTTTCCGAAGAACTCCACACCGGGAGCGATGTCGTCGGCCGAACCGCCCTGCGACAGCGCCACCATCAGCACCCCGGAGAACGCCGCGCCGGCCTGGGTCGGGTCGCCGTTGAGCGCGACCTTGCCGCGGTACTCGGGCTTGAGCAGATCGTCGACCCGGGTCACCGGGGGCACCTTGGAGGTGTCGAAGCCGATCGACATGTAGCCGCCGTAGTCGTTGACCCAGGTGCCGTCGGGATCCTTGAACGCGACCGGGATGTCGTCGAACGTCTCGACCTTGTACGGCGCGAACATCGCGCTGTTGGCCAGCGCGACGGACTGGCCGAGGTCGAACACGTCCGGGGCGGTGCTGCGGCCCTTCTGCTGGTTGGCGGCGTTGATCTCGTCCTGGCTGGACGCATCCGGCTGCGCGGAGTTCACCTTGATGCCGTACTTCTCGGAGAAGGCCGTGATGATCTCGCCGTAGTTGGCCCAATCCGGCGGCAGCGCAATCACATTGAGCTCGCCCTCGGCCTTGGCCGCTTCGATCAGGCCGTCCATCCCGCCGAAGTCCTGCGCCGAGGTGGCCGCAGCGGCGTTCACCCCGGACTCAGTCTGGGCGTTCGAGTTGTCCTTCTCGGGCGGCGCGCAGGCCACGGCGCCACCGACCAGCAGCGCCGACGCGGCGAGAGCGAGCACCCGGGACATCGGTTTGTGCCCTGGGGTGTTGCGTGAGGTGTTCATTGCCGAACCTTCCGATGAGCAGGAGGCTGCGCAGTGGCTCAGCGGTTACCGCCCCACGACTCCGCAGTGAACGAATCCGACCAGCAGTGCGCACCCTACCCTGGGACGATGACCGAAGCCGAGAACCGGGACGTTATCGCCGCGTTCACCGCCGCGCCGGTGGCGATGCTGGCCACGGCCGGACCTGACGCGGTGCCCCACCTGGTGCCGGTCGTCTTCGCACTGCCCGAGCACCGGGACGACGTCCTGTACACGGCGGTCGACGCCAAACCCAAGACCACCCAGCGGTTGCGGCGGCTGGTCAACATCGAGCGCAACCCGGCGGTCAGCCTGCTCGTCGACCACTACGACGACGACTGGTCCCGGCTGTGGTGGGTGCGCGTCGACGGTGTCGCGACGATCCACCACAGCGGCGTGGAGATGGCCACCGGCTATGCCGCGCTGCGCGCGAAGTACCACCAGTATCAGCGGGTGGAACTCAACGGGCCGGTGGTCACCGTCGAGATCCGCCGCTGGTCCTCCTGGTCTGGGGGTTAACCGGTAAGGCGTGGTGCGGTTCTCCGGAGCCGATTTGGGGGTCAGCCGGGAAGACTGCGCGGCCCCCGCGGAGGGACAGTCGAGACATGCCCATCGCCGCCCTGAACGCCCAGCTCACCGTCCGCTTCGAGCGTGATGCGATACCGCTGATCGCTGACCTGTACCGGCACGCCTACAAACTGACCCGTGATCACGCCGACGCCGAGGACCTCCTCCAGGAGACCGCGGCCAAGGCCTACGCGGCCTTCGACAGCTTCCGCGAGGGCACCAACCTCGTGGGCTGGCTGTACCGGATCATGCTCAACACCCACATCAGCGCCTACCGCAGACAGCAGCACCGGCCGATGCTGCAGTTCACCGACGAGTTCACCGACGGCCAGCTGTTCGCGCACAGCCGGCGCAGCAGCGGGGGCCCGTCCTCCACCGAGGAGATGGCCCTGGCGAACGCCAGCGACCCCGCGATCGCGGACGCGATGCGCTCACTGCCCGAGAAGTACCGCACCGCGGTCTATTACGCCGATGTCGAGGGCCGCAAGTTCAAGGAGATCGCCGCACTGACCAACGTGCCGATCGGCACCGTGATGTCCCGGCTGCACCGGGGCCGCAAACAGCTGCGCGACAAACTGGCCGAGGTCGCCCGCGACCGGGGCTACACGTTGCCCGACGCCGCCTGAGCTTTGTCGGCCCGGCCCGCCGCACCGGCCTCCAGTTGCTCCTCGTAGGCCCCCTCGTCGCGGCCCAGCGCGATGGTGCCCGCGACCATCGCCATCGTCGCCACCACCAGCGCGACCGCGTCCCACCGGCCGACTTCGAGATGCTCACCCAGCACCACCGCCCCGAGGCCGACGGCCACCAGCGGTTCGAGCACCAGCATGGTGGGCACCGAGGTCTGTAGCGACCCGGCGTGGAAGGACGACTGCTGCAGCAGCACCGCCACCACGCCCAGCACCATCAGCAGGTAGACCACCGGGGTGGTCAGCACCACGGTGAGGCCCTCGTGGGTCAGCAGGTGCATGACCAGTTTCGTCAGCACCGCGACGACGCCGAACAGCACCCCGACCGCGACTGCCAGCAGCACCGCACGGATCCACCCGATGACGCGGGTCGCGACGATCACGCAGGCCAGCACCGCGGCGGTGCAGACCACCGCGACCACCGCCGAGGTGGACAGCGACGCCTCGTAGTCGCCGGGGCTGGCCTTGGCCAGCACCACGAACACCGCCAGCGCGACGGTGAGCAGCACCGCCCAGGCCCACTCGGCGCGGGTGACCCGCCGGTGCGCCAGCCGGGCGCTCAGCGGCAGTGCGAACAGCAGCGCCGACACCAGGATCGGCTGCACGAGCAGCAGCGACCCGTTGGCCAGGGCGAGCGCCTGGAACACGAAACCCGCGATCGCCGCCGCGGTGCCCGCCCACCACAGCGGCCTGCGCAGCAGCGTCTGGAACATCACCACGCTGACGCCGTGCTCGGCAGGTACGTCCAGGGTGGCTCGCTGCCGTACCACGATCCCGATTGCGAGGAACACCGCCGCGAGAAACGCCAGCAGCACGGTAAGGCCATGCCCGATCACCCGACAAGGACAGCACACCCGGCAGCGCCGCGCGCAGTGTGGTCCGTCTCAAAATGTGATCGATCTTGTTTCGGCAGCGGGGAACTGGGGCATGAATGCGGCCATGAACGCGAGACGGATGATCATGATCGCCGGGGTGGCAGTGTTGCTGGCAGGCATCATCGCCCTGTTGGTGCCGGTGTCGATCCCAGGCCCCGAAGGCAGCATCAGTTGCGGTAACGGCATCGCCGCGGACCTTTCCCAGGCACGCGACGCCGACAGCGGCAATCTGGCCAACCTGCCGGTGCTCAATGAGATCGTCCCGCACACCGACTACGCGGCCTCGTGCGAGTCGGCGCTGTCGTCGCGCCGCGCCTGGGCCATCCCGGTGACCGTCGTCGGCCTGGTGGTGCTCGCCGGATCGTTCTTCGTCGGCGGCCGCGTCCGGACCTGAGTCCGACCCGTTAGGACGCGCGTCCGTCGACGACGCGCAGACGTGGGGCCGTCCCGTCCGGGGCGGCCCCCCGGTCCGTCCGCGAATCGGACCCGGTCGGCGCGATCCGGTCGTTGACCCGCGCCACCGCGGAGTCCACCCGGTGCACGGCGCGGTCACAGAGCCCACTGACGCGATCTCCCGCGGCGTCGACGTCGTCGGCCGCGCTGCGCAGGTAGGCGCGGACGGTGACCCGGAATTTGTCCCCGACCAGGCGCAGCCGGCGACGGAGCCGGTCGTCGACCTCGACGGTGACGTAGGGCAATACCTGGAGCTTCATCTGCGGGTCTCCCCTCCGTGGATGACTGAGCCCACCCTAGCCGGGTTCCGGCAAACCCACGTCGGGCAATTGCAGGTCGCGCGACGCGGCGCGGTGGACCCCGTCCGATGGGGCGGTCATCACCCGGTTGATCTTGTTGTGCAATGACACCCGATCGGCCGAATCGGCGGCTAGGCTTCCGCGGCGAGGCCACCGTTCGACGGCATCCACCTCCCACAAGGGGCACCGATCACCTTCTCATCGCGCACGACTGACCGGCGAGGCAAGTAGTCCCATGCGAACGTCACCGACCCTTCTGCTCGCCTGTGCCGCACTCCTGGCAGCGTGCTCGACCCCTGTTGAACCCACCTCTGTCGAACCCGCCGGGTCGAGTCCGACCCCGGTCGCCGACGCTCGCGGGGGTATCCCGCCCGGCTATCCCGTCGACGTCGACGTGGTGGCACCACTGGTCATCACAACGCTCGGCCCCGACCCCATCCCGGTCACCGGCACTGACGGCAAGGTCCATGTGGCCTATGAGCTCTCGGTGCTCAATTCCGGATTCCGGCCCGCGACGATCACGAAGCTGGAGACCCTCGCCGACGGGCCCGACGGCGCCACCGTCACGACGGTCTCCCAGCGCGAGATCGTGGAACGAACGCTGCTTGTGCCCAATCTGCTGCCCGATCCCGTCACCGAGATCCCCGCAGGGCGCACCGCGGTGCTGGTGCTCGACGACGTCTACGACACGCTCGCGCAGGTGCCCGCCGAGGTCACGCACCGACTGACCGTCACGCTCGGTGCGGCGGCACCGGAGTATCACGCGGTGAGCTCGAGGTACCCGGACTCCGTCACCCAGATCGGCGGACCGGTCCGCACCGGCACGGGGTCGCCGGTGGTGATCGGGCCGCCCTTGGAGGGCGACGGCTGGGTGGCCGGTAATGCGTGCTGCACCGTCTCGACGCACCGTGGAGCCGTCATAGGCGTGGGCGGGAGGCTCAGCGGCAGCGAACGCTATGCCATCGACTGGGTGCGTGTCGACCCGGCCGGCCCGGCCACCACCCACACCGGTGACGGCACGCGCAACGCGGATTACCTCGCCTACGGCGCTCCGCTACTGGCCGTGGCCGACGGCACGGTCGCGGCGGTGTCCGGCGGCTACCGGGACGCGGCCCCGCAGGTCGTCACGCCCGACCAATCCTTCGAGGAACTCGGCGGCAATCACGTCATCCTCGACATCGGCGACGGCAACTTCGCCCTCTACGCGCACATGCTCCCGGACTCGACATCGGTGAAGGTCGGGGACAAGGTCACCCGCGGCCAGGTCATCGGACGCCTCGGCAACTCCGGCAACACCACCGAAGCCCATCTGCACTTCCACGTCATGCGTGCCCCGGTGCCGCTCTCCAGTGACAACGTGCCGTTCGAGATCGACCGGTTCACCTTCGTCGGATCGATCGGCGACGGGCCTGACGGTCCGCTGCTCGTGCGGGGACCACAGCCGGGCGAGCGCACGGACCAACTGCCGCTGGCGTGGGACGTGGTGAACTTCCCGGCCCCTGCCCAGCGGTGAAACGTTGGCGGACAGCACATCCCAGTGGCACGGCGAGGTGTCATCACTGCGTCTGGGGTACCTGCGTCAGTGCTCGGCCGGCCGACTCCCGCAGGGTCAGCACCGTGAGTAGGGACAACACGGCCGCCGCCATCAGGTAGAAGGCCGGCGCGATCGGGTTCCCGGTGGCGGCGGTGAGCCAGGTGACGACGTAGGGCGTGGTGCCGCCGAACACCGCGACGCAGACGTTGTAACCCACCGAGAATCCGCTGAACCGGACCCGGGTGGCGAACAGTTCGACGCCGGCCGACACCGCGCAGGAGATGTACACCGACTCGATCGCCGCCAGCACACAGTGCGCGGCGATGGCCGCACCCGGCGACCCGGACGTCAACAGCAGGAACAGCGGGTAGCCGAGCACCACGAACGCCACCGCGCCGCCGATGAGCAGCGGGCGCCGCCCGACCCGGTCCGACAACGCGGCCAGCGGCAGGATCAGCACCAGCGCGACCAGGCAGGCCAGCGTGATCGAGGTGAACGACAGCGACTTGGAGAAGCCCAGCGTCTTGATGAAATACGTCGGCAGGAACGTGAACACCACGTAGTAGCCGATGTTGAACACGATGAACAGGCCGATCACTTGCAGGATCTGGCGCCAGGAGGAGCTGATCGCCTCGCGCAGCGGGGAATCCGCGGTTTTGTCGGCCTTGGTCAGCTCGGCGAACTGCGGGGTGTCGCCCAGCCGCAGGCGGATGTAGAGCCCCACCAGCCCCAGCGGCCCGGCGATCAGGAACGGGATGCGCCAGCCGAAGCTCTCCATGGCCTCGGCGGACAGCAGCGCCTGCAGCAGGGTCACCGTGACCGAGCCCAGCAGGAAGCCCAGCACCCCGGACCACGCCATGAAGGTGATCGTCAGACCCCGGCGGTCGTCGCGGGCGAACTCCGCCAGATACACCGCGCCACCGCCGTATTCGCCGCCTGCCGAGAAGCCCTGTAGGCAGCGGAACAGCAGCAGCAGCAGCGGCGCGGCGACCCCGATGCTGTCGTAGGTCGGCAGCAGACCGATGCACAGCGTTGCCGCCGACATCAGCAGGATGACCACCGCCAGCACCTTCTGGCGGCCGATGCGGTCACCGAGCGGGCCGAAGAAGAAGCCGCCGAGCGGCCGCATGAAGAACGCCGCGGCGAAGATCGCGAAGGTGTTGAGCAGAGCGGCGGTCTCGTTGCCCGCGGGGAAGAAGTGCGCGGCGATGAAGGTGGCCAGGAACCCGTAGATCGCGAAGTCGAACCACTCGACGGCGTTCCCGATGGACGCGCCGGTGACCACCCGGCGGATGTCGGTCTCCATAGTCGAACCCCCGAAATTAAGCGTGCCGCTGAGCATTTCGCTTACCGCGTGCTGTTCGACGCGGCGCTGGGGGCAACCTATCGCTTCGCCGCTTTCACCGCCTCAGCGGCATCCCGGCTGGCCTGTTTGCCTGCGGCGTAGGCGTCCTCGGCGGCGACCAGGGCCTGTTCGGCGCCGTCAAGCGCCTGTTCGGCGTCCGCCAGCCGGCGCCGGGCGTCGTCGCGGCGCAGACGCGCCCGGGCCAGATCGGACTGCAGTTCGCTCAACGCGGCGTCGGCCTCGGACCGGGCCCGTTCGGCGGCGGCCACCGCGGCCCGCGCCTCCCGTGAGCTCGCCTTCGTCGGGGCCGGCTTCACCGGCGTCTTCTCCCGTGGCCCGGACCCGCCCGACACCGCGGCGCTGGACCCGAAATCGCCGAAGCCGGACCACTGTTCGGCCTTGCTGAGCCGGCCGAGCCGCACGGTCACCTCGGGATCGGCGATCGCGGCCTGCAGCGTCGACGTCACGTCCTCGCGCAGCGCCGCGGGCGGCGAAGCGATGCCGGCCTGCCGCAGCGCGGTGCGGGTGAGGTCGTCGACCAGCCTGCGCTGTTCTGATGTCAGCGCGCGGATCTCCGCGCCGTCCATCGCGGCATGGGCCGCGCGCAGTCGGGCACCGAGGTCGGCGAGCGTCGACCGCGCGGCGCCGCCCAGCACCAGCGCGTTGACCACCCAGGCGGCCGTCGTGGGTTTGCGGCTGGAGCTGATGCGGCGCGCCGCATCCGCGTCACCGCTCTTCTTCGCGGCGGCGGCCAGCCTCTTCCGTACCTGCGTGAATTCCCCGGGCGCCGCCGAGTAGAGCTCGTCCAGCGCGTCGTCCACCGGGGAGGACATCGGTCAGTCCTGCTGGTCGGTTGTGCGCCTGCGCAACGGTTCACGGCCCGGCGGCTGCGGGGGCGGGGGCAGCAGCGGAACGCGCGGCCGCACCGGCACCTCGGTGGGGTGCTCGGTGCTGAGCTCCAGTGGCTCGCCGGCGTGCCGGATGGTCAGCGCGCCCCACGGCCCGTCCCGCAGGGTGTAGGTGACCGTCTGGTGGTCGGCGGCGACCGTGACGCGAAAACCGCGCCAGCGCAACCGGAAACACAGCCGGGTGATCCCGTCGGGCAGGTGCGGGTCCAGCTCCAGCATCCCCTGGTCGTCGCGCAGCCCGCCGAACCCGGCGACCAGCGCCGTCCAGCTGCCCGCGAGCGAGGCCAGGTGCAGGCCGTCGCCGGTGTTGTTGTGCAGGTCGCGCAGGTCGATCAGCGCCGCTTCGTAGGCGTAGTCGTGTGCCAGCTGCATGTGGCCCACCTCGGCACACATCACCGCCTGGGTGCACGCCGACAGCGAGGAGTCCCTGGTGGTCCGGCGTTCGTAGTAGTCGACGTTGCGGGCCTTCTGCTCCGGGGTGAACGCATGGCTCTGCCACTGCATCGCCAGCACCAGGTCGGCCTGTTTGATCACCTGCGCGGGATAGAGCCGGACGTACGGTTCATGAAGCAGCAGCGGGTATCTGGTGTTGGCCCGGAAGTCCCACTCCCGCAGCAGGGTGAATCCCTCGCACTGCGGGTGCACACCCAGTTCGTCGTCGTAGGGGATGTGCACGGCCGCGGCCGCGTCCCGCCACGAAGCGGTCTCCTCGTTGTCGACACCGAGTTCGACGGCGGCCTCCGGCCGGCGGGTGCACGCGTCGGCCGCGATCCGCAGGTTGGCCGCGGCCATCAGGTTGGTGAACACGTTGTCGCGCACGACCGCGGTGTACTCGTCGGGTCCGGTGACGCCGTCGATGCGCCACCGCCCGTAGCGGTCGTGGTGCCCCAGCGACATCCACAGCCGGGCGGTGTCGACGAGAACGGTCAGCCCGCACTCCTTTTCCAGGGAGTCGTCGCCGGTCACCACCCGGTAGCGGTCGAACGCCATCGCGATGTCGGCGTTGATGTGGAATCCGGCCGTGCCCGCCGGCCAGTACGCGGAGCACTCCTCACCCTGGATGGTGCGCCACGGAAAGCTGGCGCCCCGCAGATCCAGCTCGCTGGCACGTTCCCGCGCCAACTCCAGCGTGGAGGCCCGCCAGCGCAGCGCGTCGGCGGCAGCGCGCGGAGCGGTGTAGGTCAGCACCGGAAGAACGAATCCCTCGGTGTCCCAGAAGGCATGGCCGTCGTAGCCGGTCCCGGTCAGGCCCTTGCCCGCGATGGCGCGCCGCTCGGCGCGGGCGCTGGCCTGCAGCACGTGGAACAAGCCGAACCGCACGGCCTGCTGGCAGTCGGCGTCGCCCTCGACCTCCACGTCGGCGGAATCCCAGAATTCGTCGAGGTATTCGCGTTGGGACCGGACCAGTCCGTCCCACCCCGTGTAGCGGGCGCCGGCGATGGCGGCGGCCACCTGATCGCGCAGCGCCGGACGTGACCGCAGGCTCGACCATCCGTAGGCCAGGTACTTGACCAGACGAAGCCGCTCACCGGCTTTCAGTGCGGTGACCACCGTGGTCCTGGCCCAGTCGTCGCCCGCGTCGCCGCTGACGTCGACCCGGCCGGGTCCCTCGACGACATGGTCCATCGCCGCGGCCATCGTCAGATCACTGGACCGGGTGCGGTGGATCAGCATGGCACCGCGCTCGCTGACCTCGTGCTGCATCGCCTCCAGCGGCGTGGTCAGTACCGCGGCGACGCGCGGATCGGCCGAGGACGACGGCTGGTCCTCGTTGGCGACCAGCTCCGACTGCACCGTCAGCAGCACGTCGTCGACGGCCTCGACGATGTACTCGATGGCCGCCAGGCTGCGCTGGGCCAGCGACACCAACCGCGTGCTGCGCACCCGGACCCGGCTGCCGGCCGGGGTCGTCCAGTCCGCGGTCCGGGTCAGCGTGCCCGCACGGAGATCCAGACTTCGGTCGTGCGAATGCAGTTGGCCGTACCGGACGTCGAAGGGCTCGTCGTCGACCAGCAGCCTGATCAGCTTGCCGTTGGTGACGTCGACGATGCTCTGCCCGTCCTCGGGATAACCGAACCCCGCCTCCGCGTACGGCAGCGGCCGGGTCTCGTAGAACCCGTTCAGGTAGGTGCCGGGCAGCCCGTGCGGCTCACCCTCGTCGAGATTGCCACGTAACCCGATGTGCCCGTTTGACAGTGCGAACAGCGACTCGGTCTGCGGCAGCAGATCCAGCCGCAGCTTCGTCTCCCGGACACACCAAGGCTCGACGGGGAAGGCGTCGTCGGTGATCATCATGGTCGGAGCAACTCCCCGAGGTCGGTGACGACGATATCGGCGCCGTTGTCCCGCAACGCTTCTGACTGTCCTGTCCGGTCCACACCGACCACCAGGCCGAATCCGCCCGCACGCCCGGCGGCCACCCCGGACAACGCATCCTCGAACACGGCCGCCTCGGCCGGCGCGACGTCGAGCAGTTCGGCGGCACGCAGGAACGAATCCGGCGCCGGCTTGCCGGGCAGGTGCTCCTCCCGCAGAGTCACGCCGTCGACCCGCGCCTCGATGTAGACGTCGAGTCCGGTCAGCGCAAGCACTTCCCGGGTGTTGGCGCTCGACGAGACCACCGCGCGCCGCAGCCCCGCGTCGGTGACCGCCTGCAGATACCGTCGCGACCCCTCGAACACGGTGACGCCGTCGCGGCGCAGGCTCTCGTTGAACATCAGGTTCTTGCGCTCCCCCAGCCTGGTCACCGTCTCGTCGTCGGCGGTGAGCCCGCGGCTGTCCAGGAACGAGCGGATCCCGTCGAGGCGCGGTTTTCCGTCGACGTAGCGCTCGTAGTCCGCGCCGGCGTCGAACGGCACGAACGGCTCGCCCTGCTGTCCGGTGTCGCGCAGGTACTCGTCGAACATCGCCTTCCAGGCCCGGCGGTGCACGCTTGCGGTGTCGGTCAGCACGCCGTCGAGGTCGAACAGGCACGCGCGGATGCGTTCGGGTATGCCGAGCATCAACCACTCATACCCGATTTCGGTTGCGGGCCCGGTCAGGCGAGCCCGAGCATCGTCCGCAATTCCGCCGTGCGCCAGATCACCAGCACGACGAACAGCACCAGCAGGCCGGCCGCCGCGCCCGCCTGCACCAGGTTGCGCTGCTTCCGGGGGGCGTAGACGAACGCCGCGGCCACCACCGCCCCGGTCACCAACCCACCGATGTGGCCCTGCCAGCTGATGTTCTGCGACGTGAACAGCGGGATCAGGAAGGTGAACGCCAGGTTCAGCCCGATGATCGCCAACACCGAGCGCACATCCATGTTCAGCTTGCGGCCCACCACGAACGTCGCGCCGAACAGCCCGAACACCGCACCGGAGGCGCCGGCGGTCAGCGCGTTGAAGGTCAGCAGGTACACCAGCACCGACCCGCCCAGCGCGCTGAGCAGATACAACGCGACGAACCGCAACCGGCCGAGCGCGTGCTCCAGCGGCGGGCCCACGAAGTAGAGCGCCAGCATGTTGAACGCGATGTGGGTGACGCTGAAGTGCAGGAACGCCGAGGTGACCAGTCGGTACAACTCGCCGTCGGCGGCGGCCGGCGGCCACAGCCCCAGCGCACGTTCGAGGTTCGGCGAGGCCATCTGCAACGCGAACATGACCAGGTTGACCGCGATCAGCACATACGTCACCAGCGGCGTCGTCGACCGGGCCACTCTGGCGCCGACCGCGTTGGTGACCGGGCGCACGGTCTGGGCGCCGGCCGAGACACAGTCGGCGCAGTGGTGGCCCACCGCGGCGCTGTGCATGCATTCCGGGCAGATGTAGCGGTTGCAGCGGGTGCAGCGGACATAGGTCTGCCGGTCCGGGTGCCGGTAGCAGGTCGGGACCGGGGCCGGGGTGCCGGGCGGGTACGGGTAGGCCATGTCAGAGCGTCCCGAACAGCTCGAGGTGGTTGCCGTCCGGATCGGCGACGAACATCCAGCCCATGCCCGGCACGGGCGCGAACTCGGTGAGCGGCTCCACCACCTCGTAGTCGGACGCCTCGAATTCGGCGGCGACCTCGCGCAGTCCGTTGACGCCGATCGTGAAGTAGCGCAGCCCCGCCTGGGTGCGGCCGCCGCCCGGTGCGGCCGGGGCCGGCGGCGGTGTGGTGTAGGTGACGAGTTTGAGCACGCTGCCGCCGAGTGAGTAGCGGCGCTGCGAGCCGCCGTCGAATTCGATCTCGCCCTGCGGCTCGAGCTCGAGGAATCCTTCGTAGAAGGCGATCATCGGCTCCGGGTCGGTGGTGACGAGGCCGACCTCGATGCCGGGCGTGAGCAGGTCCAGTTTCACGATCACCAACCTATCTCGCGTCCGCGCGGCATTTGCTCGATCACAATTCGGTGACGACCCAGATCACGATCATTTAAGCAATGGCGGCAAATTCTGAGAGGTTTCAGAGTTTACCGACGGATATGGCTGGAATTCGGCCGCAGACGGACCGAATTGAGTCCGATGTCACGCCCGGAGAATGTAACGTTCGACCGGAGAACGCCGTCGGCACAACGAGTTACGTTTGAGCACTTCAGATCTCGGTTACCTTGGATTTCAGGCGGGGGAAGCAGTAACCGATCCAAGATTCGAAGGACCCAAACAACATGAAATTCACTGGAATGACCGTGCGCGCAAGCCGGCGCGCCCTGGCCGGCGTCGGGGCGGCATGTCTGTTCGGCGGCGTGGCCGCGGCAACCGTGGCGGCACCGATGGCGGGCGCCCAGCCGGCCGAGTGCAACGCCAGCTCACTCACCGGCACCGTCAGCTCGGTGACCGGTCAGGCGCGTCAGTACCTCGACACCCACCCGGGCGCCAACCAGGCCGTCACCGCGGCGATGAACCAGCCGCGGCCCGAGGCCGAGGCGAACCTGCGGGGCTACTTCACCGCCAACCCGGCGGAGTACTACGACCTGCGGGGCATCCTCGCCCCGATCGGTGACGCGCAGCGCAACTGCAACATCACCGTGCTGCCGGTAGAGCTGCAGACGGCCTACGACACGTTCATGGCCGGCTGATCATCGCGACGACGCTGCGGCGGCGGGTTCTGCCCCGCCGCCGCAGCACTTAGACTGACTTCCTATGAGGCTGACGACGACGGCAGCGGTAGCGGCCGCGATGCTCGTGAGCTGGGGCGCGACCGCAGCGGTGGCCGGGGCCCAGCCCGCCGAGGGACCGAAGACCACGATCGAGGCGAGCGGCTCGTATGCCGTGGGTGCCGACATCCTGCCGGGCGTGTACCAGTCCGCGGGGCCGGTCGACGGCGGCGCGTGCTACTGGAAGCGCAGCGTCGGGGACAAGATGGTCGACAACCGACTGACCAAGAAGCCCGCGTTCGTGCAGATCATGCCGACCGACACCACGTTCACCACCAGTGACTGCCAGGTGTGGCAGCTGACCAATGCGCCGATGCCGCCCGAGCCGGGACCCGGCGAACTGCTGGGGCAACTCACCCAGGCGATCGGCAGCGGCATGTTCTCCGGGGGCCCGCGCTGACCGACGACCTGGCAGCCGTCACCGCGGTCGGGGCCGAGGACCACACCGGCGTCGACCCCGCCGCGATCGAACGGATCTGGGACGCCGCGGTGCACTGGTACCGGGCGGGCATGCAGCCCGCCATCCAGGTCTGCCTGCGCCGGGACGGTCGGGTCATCCTCGACCGGGCCATCGGGCACGCCTGGGACGACGTCCCGGTGCGCACCGACACACCGTTCTGCGTGTACTCGGCGGCCAAGGCGATCACCACCACGGTGACCCACATGCTGGTCGAGCGGGGGGCGTTCTCGCTGGAGGACCGGGTGTGCGAGTACCTGCCCGGCTACACCAGCCACGGCAAGGACCGCACCACCATCCGCCACGTGCTGACCCACAGCGCGGGCATCCCGTTCGCGACGGGCCCGCGGCCCGACCTCAAGCGGATGGACGACAGCGAGTACACCCGCGAGATGCTGGGCCGGATGAAGCCGGTCTACCCGCCGGGGCTGATCCACATCTACCACGGCGTCACGTGGGGACCGCTGATGCGCGAGATCATCTCGGCCGCCACGGGCCGCAGCATCCGCGACATCCTGGCCGAGGAGATCCTCGAGCCGCTCGGGTTCCGGTGGACCAACTACGGTGTCGCACCGCAGGATGTCGCGCTGGTCGCGCCCAGCCACGTCACCGGAAAGCCGTTGCCCGCGCCGATCGCCAAGGCGTTCAAGACCGCGGTCGGCGGCACCCCGCAACAGATCATCCCGTTCTCGAACACGCCCCGGTTCCTCACCGGTGTCATCCCGTCCTCGAACACCGTGTCCAACGCCAACGAGCTGTCCCGTTTCGCCGAGATCCTTTGCCGCGGCGGGGAACTCGATGGTGTTCGGGTGCTCAAGCCGGAAACCCTCTACGCCGCGACCAGACCCGCCCGCCGGCTCCGGCCGGATCTGGCGACCGGGCTGGCGCCGATGCGGTGGGGCACCGGATACATGTTGGGGTCCAAGCGGTTCGGGCCGTTCGGCCGGGACGCCGACGGAGCCTTCGGCCACACCGGGCTGACCGACATCGCGGTGTGGGCCGACCCGCAGCGGGCGCTGTCGGTGGCGGTGGTCAGCAGCGGCAAGCCGGGCAGCCACCGCGAGGCCAAACGCTATCCGCAACTGCTGACCCGGATCAACGCGGAGATCCCGCGGATCTGACACCCGAGTCCCCCAACGCGCGACGGATCTGAGGATCGGTCGGGGCGGGCGGCACGCCGACACTCTCGTGGGCGGTCACGCCGGCCAGCCACAGCCCGACCAACCGGGCGCTGGAGCGCGGCGCGTCGTCGATGGTCCGATGGATCAGCCCGGCGTTGGCGATCAGCAGCACTGCCAGGTCGGCAGGCGACAGGTCGGCGCGGACCTCGCCGCTGTCCACGGCGCGGCGGAACACGGTGGCGATGGCGCCGTGGTGGCGGTGCCGCAGATCCTCGACATGTGCCGACATCGGCTGCAGTGACGCGAGCAGGTCCGCAAGGCCCCGATTGGTGGCCTGCAACGCACCCGTGGCAGTGACGCAGTCGCGCAACGCGGCCACCGGGTCGTCGGCGCTCGCGGCCTGTTCGGCGATCGCGCAGTAGCGCTCGAGTTGCCCCGCGTAGACCTCCGACAGCAGTTCCTCACGGGTCGGGAAGTGCCGGTACAGCGTCGCGTTGCCGATCCCTGCCCTACGGGCGATCTCGTTGAGTGACACCTCGACACCCTGCTCGGCATACACCGCTTCCGCGGCGGCCAGGGCGGCAGCGCGGTTGCGTCGGGCGTCGGCGCGCACACCGGCCTCCTTCCATCACGGGAATAACCGGGGACATGTCCCCGTTTGATCCTACGTGCCAGCAACCGGGGAGGTTTCCCCGAATAGGAGGTGGGCGATGAAAGCCGTGGTGATCACCGAGTACGGCGGCCCGGAGGTACTTCGGCAGGCCGATGTCGAAGAACCCCACGCGGGACCGGGCCGGGTACGCATCCGGGTGCACGCGGCGACGGTCAACCCGGCCGACGTGCTGCTGCGCATCGGGGACATCGATGACGTACTGCGCGCCGGCCCGTTGACGCCGCCGTACCGCCCCGGCATGGAGGTCGCCGGGCTGATCGACGAGATCGGCGCCGACACCGCCACCGACCTGCGCATCGGAGACCGCGCGATGGCGATCGTGATCCCGATCGAGGAGTCCGGCGGCGCCTACGCCGAATACGTCGTGGTCGACGCCGACCAGGTCGCCCTCGCACCCGCCGGAAGCAGCCACGCCGAGGCGGCCACGTTGCCGATGAACGGACTCACCGCCCGCAGGGCACTCGACGTGCTGAATCTGTCGCCGGGCGACACCGTCGCGGTCACCGGCGCGGCCGGCGCGGTCGGCGGCTACGTGGTCCAGCTGGCCAAGGCCGACGGGCTCACCGTCATCGCCGACGCGTCCCCCGCCGACGAACAACTCGTCGCGGCCCTCGGCGCCGACCACATCGTCGCCCGGGGACCCGCTGTGGGAAAACGGATTCGCACGCTCCGCCCGGAAGGTGTCACCGCTGTCGTCGATGCCGCACTACAGGGCGACGAAGTACTGCCCGCACTGCGCGACGACGGCCAGATCGCCATCGTGCGCCGCCCCGGCGAGCGCGGAACGTCGCCGCTGCACCCGGGACGCGGGATCGCGGTGCGCGACGTGTGGGTGCCCGACTACGCCCACAGGACGGACAAACTCGACGGCCTCCGCGTGCTGGCCGAGCAGGGCGCCATCGCGCTGCGCGTCGCGCAGACCCTCCCGGCCGCCGACGCCGGCGCGGCGCACCGCGCCCTCGAAGAGGGCGGCACCCGTGGCCGTCTCGTTCTCCTCTTCGACGCGGAGGAAATGCTGTGAAGCCGATCGGCGTCGGTGTCATCGGCGCCGGCCCCGGCTCGTCGACCGGATAGCCGGCGCGGCGACCACGGCGGGGACCACAATGCAGATCGAGTCCGAGGAGACGCCATGCGTGCTGCAGTCCTGACCGAGTACGGCAAGCCGCTGCACGTCAGGGAACTTCCCGATCCGGTGCCCGGCCCCGGGCAAGTCCTGGTGCGTGTCATGGCCAGCGGTGTCAACCCGCTCGACATCAAGATCCGCCGCGGTGAGGCTGCGCACGCACAGGTGGTCCCGGCCGCCGTTCTCGGCATCGACATGGCCGGGGTGGTGCAGGCTGTGGGAGACGGGGTCGATGGATTCCGGATCGGTGACGAGGTGTTCGGGATGACCGGCGGAGTCGGCGGACTACAGGGGTCGCTGGCCGAATTGGCGGCCGTGGACGCGCGATCGCTGGCGCACAAACCGGATGCGCTGTCGATGCCGCAGGCCGCCGCGCTTCCGTTGGGCTTCATCACGTCGTGGGAAGGCCTGGTCGACCGGGCCGAGGTCGGGGCCGGCGAACAGGTGCTGGTGCACGGCGGCGCGGGCGGCGTCGGATTCCTGGCCGTGCAACTCGCGATCGCCCGGGGCGCCCGGGTGTACGCCACCGGCAGCGCGTCGAGCCTGGAGATCATCGGCAGCACCGGAGCGACCCCGATCGACTACACGGCAAGCACCGTCGACGACTACGTCGGCGCCCACACCGGCGGCGAAGGCTTCGACATCGTGGTCGACAACGTCGGTGGCGCCACCCTCGACGCGTCGTTCACCGCGGTCAAGCGCCACACCGGACATGTCGTCAGCGCGTTGGGCTGGGGCACTCACAGCCTGGCGCCGTTGTCGTTCCGGGGAGCCACCTATTCGGGCGTCTTCACGTTGATGCCACTACTGAGCGGCCGGGGCCGCGAACATCACGGGCATATCGTCGCGCAGGCGGCCGCGCTGGCCGACAGCGGTCAGCTGGCACCCCGGCTGCACCCCACGACCTTCCCGCTCGACTCGGTCAACGACGCCCATGCGATCGTCGAGAACGGCTTCGCGACAGGCAAAGTGGTGGTGGCCCCGGATGCCTGACGCTTACGGGTATACCTGCCGGCAGGTACGGCGCCACGGTGCCAGCAGTGACGACCTCGGCCGACGGTAGGCGACATGATCGACGAGACACCAAGCCATGACCGCAAACGAGGGGAACTCCAATGACCTGGAATCGAAGCGACACCGCCGTCGTGTTCATCGATCCGCAGAACGACGTGCTCAGTCCCACCGGGATCAACTGGGCGGCGACCGGCGCCAGCGTGACGGAGAACGACACCGTCGCGCACATGCTCGCGATCTTCGAGGCCGCCAAGGAAGCGTCGTTCGGGATGTTCATCTCACCGCACTACTTCTATCCCACCGACCACGGTTGGCTGTTCAACGGCGCGCTGGAAGCCGATGAACTGCGCACCGGCACCTTCGACCGCCCGGGTCCGCTGAACCTGGACGGCTTGACCGGATCGGGCGCCGACTGGCTGGAGGAGTTCAAGCCCTACATCGAGGACCCGGCGACGGTCGTCGTCAGCCCGCACAAGGTCTTCGGCTCGCAGACCAACGACCTTGTGCTGCAACTGCGCAAGCGACGCATCAGCAAGGTCCTGCTCGGCGGGATGCTGGCGAACATGTGCGTCGAATCGCACCTGCGCGATCTTCTGGAGCAGGGCTTCGAGGTCTACGTCGTGCGCGATGCGGTCGCCGGGCCGCGCCACCCCGAGTGGGGCGACGGCTACCAGGCCGCTCTGGTGAACTACAACTTCCTCGCCCACGGCGTGGTGCGCACCGACGATGTCGTCGCCGCCATGCGCGCGTCGATGTGACCGAGATAGCGATGCCCCCAATACCTTTCGGGTTCACCACCACCGCTGCAGACGTCCTCGCCGAGGTCGACCTGGCCGGCAAGCGCGCCGTCATCACCGGTGCGACGTCCGGCATCGGGGTGGAGACCGCCCGCGCGCTGGCAGCTGCCGGCGCCGAGGTCGTCCTCGCCGTTCGCCGCATCGACGCCGGGAATCAGACCGCGGCGCAGATCAGCGTGGCCACCGGCAATCCCGCTGTCACCGCTGCGCGCCTCGACGTCGCCGACCTGAGTTCGGTCCGGGATTTCGTCTCCGCTTTCGACGGCCGCCCGGTGCACATGCTGATCAACAACGCGGGCGTCATGGCCCTACCCGAGTTGTCGCGCACGCGGGAAGGCCGCGAGATGCAGTTCGCCACGAACTATCTCGGGCATTTCGCCCTCACCCTCGGATTGCAGCCCGCGCTCGCGGCCGCAGGCGGCGCGCGGGTGGTGTCGGTCAGTTCCAGCGGACACCTGCTGTCGCCGGTGGTGTTCGACGACATCGACTTCCGCTTCCGGCTCTACGACCCGTTGGCCGCATACGGCCAATCCAAGACCGCCGCCGCGCTGCTGGCCGTCGGCGTCACCGACCGCTGGCGCGACGACGGAATCGTCGCCAACGCGCTGAATCCCGGTGCGATCGCCACCGGACTGCAGAAGCACACCGGCGGTTTGAGCACACCGGTGGAGCGCCGCAAGACGATCGAGCAGGGCGCCGCCACGTCCGTGCTGCTCGCCGCGTCGCCGGTGGCCGACGGGATTGGCGGGCGTTACTTCGAGGACTGCAACGAATCACCGGTCGTCACCGAGCGCCCGGATGACTTCACCGGCGTCGCGCCCTACGCACTCGATCACGGCAATGCCGATCGGCTGTGGGACAGTCAGCGCAGCTTCTCGCCGTAGACCCGCTGCACGGTCAACACCATCAGCACCCGGCGGTCGGACACCATCACCGAGCGGTACTCGTCCCAGTCGGGGTGTTCCCCTGCGGCCCGGCGGTAGTAGTCGACGAGTGCTTCGACCTCGGGGCCGTGCGGGTCGGTGCCGGGGCCCGTCAGTGTGACCGAGCCCTCCGCGGTGGCCCAGGCCCAGCCGTCGGCGCTGGTGACCTCGAGCGCGGCGCGCGGGTCACGGCGCAGGTTGGCCGTCTTGGCGCGTCCCTCCGTCATCGACACGAAGATGACGCCCGCGTCGCGGTCGTAGAACGGCGTCACCGGGGACAGCTGCGGCACACCGCTGGCCTTGATGGTGGCGAGCACGCCGAGGCGCGCCCCGGCCAGCAGACCATGGGGATCGAAGGTCATGAGTTCTCCTGTCGCACACCGCGGTAGATGCCCCAGCGGACGAACAGTGGCATCAGCACCCGATCGAACGTCCAAGCCGGGAACCGGAACGCCGTGCCGTTGGGCGCGAACACCTCCAGTCCGTCGGGCTGGATACCCAACACCGATCCCCAACGCCGCTTGGGCGCCCGGTAATCCCGCAGCGGCTTTCCGCCGAACGCGGCACGGATGTTGCGGGCCAGCAGACCGTCCGCGCGGTTACGGGCCGAACTCCGCAGCGGGTCGGTGGCGGCAACGTCGCCCACCGCGAACACCTCGGGACGGCCGGGCACCCGCAGTTCGGGCGTGACCCGCACGAACCCGTGCTCGTCGAGCAGTTCGGGCGGCAGCCACCCGGTGTTGGGCCGCACCCGGCCGATCGCCCACAGCACCACCTCCGCCGACGACGGCGGCTGCCCCGTGCTCCACCGCACCGGTTCGCTGGTCAGCTCGTCGCCGGTGAAGCCAGGCGCCAACTCCGCCCGATGCCCGGGCCGCAACCGCACGCCGGCGTCGATGAGTCGCCGCTGGACCTTCTCCCAGGTTCGTGGGTGATGGCCGATCAGGGCCCGGTCGCCGGGGAAGTAGAGCTCGACCTGCTTGTCCGGCCACGCGTTGGCGATCTGGGCGGCACTGCTGACCGCCGCGGCGCCACCGCCGACGATCATGACCGACTTTGCAGCAGAAAGCTTTTCGTGCGGCATCCGCAGATCGTCGCCGATGTCGTCGGCACTCTGCAGCACCGGCCGGCGCCAGAACCCGTTGGCGACCCCGGTCGCGATGACCAGCACGTCGTAGGGCACCTCTGTGGAGGAACCGTCGGGAAGTTCCACGGTGACGGTCCGGGCGTCCAGGTCGGCCCCGGTGAGGGTGCCGTGCACGGTACGGACGCTGTCGAGTCCGCGGAAACGGCCGAACGGAATCCAGTTGTGCCGCGCCCAGTCGTCGGGCCGGGCCAGCCGCCAACCGAGCTCCTGGCCGCTGACCAGCCCCGGCTTGGCCGAGATCCCCACCACGTCAGCATGTTTCGCGAGTTTGATCGCGGTGAGCACCCCCACGTCACCCAACCCGGCGATGACCACCCGCCTGCCGCTCATCCGGGAATCTGCACCCGGAACGTCTTCGGCCAGTCCTTACCGGTGAGCAGGAACTGCGAATCCTCGACGTGGGCGATACCGTTGAGCACCTGCGCGCTGGGCGGTATGCCGCGCGAGCGCAATCCGGTGGCGTTCACGACCAGGTCCACCGCCCCGCTCTCCGGGTCGATGCGCACCAGGTTGTCCGACGGCCACACGTTGGCCCACACCTGGCCGTCCACGCACTCCAGCTCGTTGAGGCCGTTCAGTGCGCGGCCATCACGGGTCACGTCCACTCCGCCGGTCTCGGTGAAGTCGGCCGCGTCGTGAAACCTCAGGCGGTTGCTGCCGTCGCTGCGGATCAGTCGTTCGCCGTCATAGCAGAGCCCCCAGCCCTCCCCGTCGACGGGAACCTCGCGGACCGGCGACAGGCTGGCCATGTTCCAGACAACGGCGACACCGTCCTGGTAGGTCAGCTGCCAGATCTGGTTTCCGACCACGCTGATGCCCTCACCGAAGTAGTCGCCGGGCACGTCGACCGCGCGCGTCACCTCGCCGGTGCTCGGGTTCAGGGTGCGCAGCTGTGACTCGCCGGCCAGTCCGGTGCCCTCGTAGAGGACGCCACGGCTGATCTCGAAGCCCTGGGTGAAGGCTTCAGGGTCGTGCGCGATCTCCTCCAGCACCACCGGCTCGACCACCGGCGCGGCGGGCTCGGCGTGCGCCATCGGCGCCACCGTGCCGGCCGCCACGAGCGCGAGAACGGCGCACATCTGCGACTTGGTCATACCGCCGTTCTACCGTGCGACGATGGCCCAATGAAAGCGGTCAGCTGTATCCACGGCACTTTGGAGGTCGTCGACCTGCCCGCTCCGCGGCCCGGCGACGGGCAGCTGGTGCTCGAGGTGCTGCGGTGCGGGATCTGCGGATCGGACCTGCACGCCAAGGATCACGCCGACCAGCTCACCGAGGTGATGGCCGAGGGCGGCTACCACGATTTCATGCGCAGCGACACCCCGGTGGTGATGGGACACGAGTTCTGCGGAGTGGTCGCCGAACGCGGCCGCAAGGTCGGCAAGGAACTCGCCGAGGGGAAGACCGTGGTGTCGTTCCCGCTGCGGCGCGCCGGCGGCGGCGTGCATCTGGTGGGGCTGTCCCCGCT
Organism: Mycolicibacterium vaccae NBRC 14118 = CIP 105934; assembly: GCF_001552715.1. Taxonomy (GTDB): domain Bacteria; phylum Actinomycetota; class Actinomycetes; order Mycobacteriales; family Mycobacteriaceae; genus Mycobacterium; species Mycobacterium vaccae. Next base: position 26,786 of record NZ_BCRS01000073.1, read on the forward strand.
GACGCCGGGCGCGTACGCCGAGCAGGTGGTGACCGAGGCCGCCTTGACGTTCGTCGTGCCCAACGGCCTCGACCCGGCCGTCGCCGCGCTGACCGAGCCGATGTCGGTGGCGCTGCACGCCGTCCGGCGCAGCGAGATCACCGGCAAGGACGTCGCGATCGTGCTGGGCTGCGGACCGGTGGGCCTGGCCGTCATCTGCCATCTCAAGGCGCGCGGCGTGCGGACCATCGTGGCCAGCGACTTCTCCCCGGGGCGGCGGGCCCTGGCGACCCGGTGCGGCGCCGACGTCGTCGTCGACCCCGCCGAGGAGTCGCCGTACGAGGCGGTGCCGGCGCGCCAGCGCGGCCTCACCGAGCTCCCGGCGCTCTACGAACTCGGTGTCGGCTCGATGGAGAAGCTGCGCAGGATTCCCGGCTGGTCGCACGTGTACCGGGTCGCCGACCGCCTCGGCGGGACCGCGCCGAAGCGCCCGGTGATCTTCGAGTGCGTCGGGGTGCCCGGCATGATCGACGGGATCGTCGCCGCAGCGCCGCTGGCCTCACGCGTCGTGGTCGTCGGCGTGTGCATGGGCGAGGACAAGCTGCGCCCGGCGATGGCGATCGGCAAGGAGCTCGACCTGCGGTTCGTGTTCGGTCAGACCCCGCTGGAGTACCGCGACACCCTCCACATGCTCGCCGACGGCAAGCTCGACGCGTCACCGCTGGTGACCGGCACGGTGGGTCTCGGCGGCGTGGCGGCGGCATTCGACGCGCTGGCCGATCCGGACACGCACGCCAAGATCCTGATCGACCCGGCCAGCCCCGCGCTCACTCCGGAGGCTGTGCGGCGCTAGCGGCCAGCGAGCCCAGCAGCGCCAAAGCGTCCGCACTCGCCGACCCCGGCTCGGCGTGGTAGACCACGAGTTCCTGCCCCGGGCTGGACCGGACGTCGAAAGTCTGCATCCGCAGCGTCATCCGCCCGACCTGTGGGTGACAGAAGTTCTTGCTCTGCGCGGACTTTCGGCGCGCATCCTGCTCGGTCCACAGCTCGGCGAACTCGGGGCTGGCCTGCAGCAGCTCGGTCAGCACCGCCCTGATGCGCGGGTCGTTGGGCGCCTGCCCGTAGCCGTGGCGGAAACCGGCCACCGCGTCCCGCGCCACCTGGGGCCAGTCGGGGTAGAAGTCACGGGCGGCCGGGTCGGTGAACACCACGTGCATGATGTTGGCCGAATGGGTCCACCCGGAGAACATCGCGTCGGCAATGGCGTTGGCGGCCAGCACGTCGTAGGCCCGGCTGTACACCAGCGCCGGATTGTCCGGCCACATGCTCATCAGCTCACGCAGAGCCGGATCGACCCGCGCGCTGACGGTGCCGTGCGCGCGTGGGCTCAGCGCGGCGAGCCGGAACAGGTGCTGCCTGGCGTCCTCGGGCAGCCGCAACGCGGCGGCCAGCGAGTCCACCGCCTGCGGTGACGGCTTGCGCTCACGCCCCTGTTCCAGCCGGGTGTAGTAGTCGGCGCTCAACCCGGCCAGCAGCGCAACCTCTTCGCGGCGCAGCCCGACGACGCGCCGCTGCCCGATCTCGGGCAGGTCGACGTCGGCCGGGGTGACCTGGCCACGCCGGGCCCGCAGATAGTCGCCCAGCTCGTTGTCCGCCATCTCCGCAATGGTAATGAGCTGCGGTGGATCCAGCCTGGGGCTGTTGCTCCCAGGAACACCGCGTCCTAGCACGGCGTCCCGATCCCGCCGATAGTGGAGGAACACCACGAGAGGACACCCATGACCGACCACAAGATCGTCCTGGTCACCGGCGCCAGCAGCGGGATCGGGCGGGCCATCGCCCTGCGGCTGGCCGCCGACGGCGCCACCGTGATCGCCGCGGCCAGGCGCACCGACCGGTTGCGCGCGCTGGCCGCCGACGCCGACGGCGTCATCGAGCCCTGCGAACTGGACGTCACCGATCGCGCGGCGGTGCAGGCGGCGGTCGACGACGTCGTCGCCCGGCACGGCAGGCTCGACGTGCTCGTCGCCAACGCAGGCGTCATGCCACTGTCCCGGCTCGACGCCGGCCTGGTCGACGAATGGGACCAGATGATCGACGTCAACGTCCGCGGTCTGCTGCACGGAATCGCCGCGGCGCTGCCGCAGTTCGGCCGCCAGCAGAGCGGGCACATGGTCACCGTCGCGTCGATCGGCGCCCACGAGGTCGTCCCGACCGGCGCGGTGTACTGCGGCACCAAGTTCGCCGCGTGGGCGATCACCGAGGGGCTACGGCAGGAGTCACCGGACTGGCTGCGCGTCACCACCATCTCGCCCGGCGTGGTGGAGAGTGAACTGGCAAGCACCATCAGCGATCCGGTGGCCCGCGACGCGATGGCCGAGTACCGGCGCAACGCGATCGGCCCGGACGCCGTCGCCGGTGCGGTGGCCTATGCGCTCGGCACCGAACCCGATGTCGACGTCAGCGAGATCGTCATCCGCCCGGCCCGGCAACGCTGACCGCGTCGATGGCGCGGTAAATCCGCTGCTCGCTGACCGGACGCGCGGTGCCGAGCTGCTGCGCCCACAGGCTCACCCGCAGTTCCTCGATCATCCGCGCGATGTCGGTGACGTCGGGCGCCGCGGCGCGGGCCGGCGACAGCGCCCGGCGCAGCTCGTCGTACTCGGCCTGCACCGCGGCCACGCGTGCCATCCGCTCCCGGTCGGCGGCCG
>NZ_BCRS01000074.1 GCF_001552715.1 Mycolicibacterium vaccae NBRC 14118 = CIP 105934
CGCCATCGGCGGCGCGCTGGCGGCCGCGGTGTCCCGCCGCGAGGCCAAGTGACGGGCCAAACTGCTGCGGCAGGGCCGCTCATCGAACCGCTGCGGCAGGGCCGCTCAGCCAACCGCTGATAGGCTCGCGCCGCTATCGGCAGAACGGAAAGACGACCGGCAATGAGCATCGCTGAAGAGATCATCGGAACCCACTACCGGTACCCCGACTACTTCCAGGTCGACCGCGAGAAGATCCGCGAGTTCGCCCGCGCCGTCAAGGACGACCACCCGGCGCACCACACCGAGGCGGGGGCCAAGGAGGTCGGCTACGACGCGCTGGTCGCGTCGCTGACCTTCATGGCGGTCGCGGGCCGGCGCGTGCAGGAGGAGATCTTCAACCAGTTCGACCTCCCGATCAACATGGAGCGGGTGTTGCACCGCGACCAGAAGCTGATCTTCCACCGGCCGATCGTCGCGGGCGACAAGCTGTGGTTCGACTCCTACCTCGATTCGGTGACCGAGTCGCACGGCGCGGTCTTGACCGAGATCCGCGGTGAGGTCACCGACGATGCCGGCGAGCCGGTCATCACGAGCATCGTGACCGTGATGGGCGAGGCCGAATCGGAGACCGAGGCCGACGAGCTGACCGCTCAGATCGCGGCGAAGCGGGACGCGGCGGCGCTGTCGAAGTTCGTTGCCGGGTAACCACCGCGCAGTGCGCGGCGCGATCAGCCGAAGAAGGTGTTCCTGCGGCTGGCCAGCAGCTGGTACAGGGTTTGCTGGATGGTCTCGCGCACCTGGTCGGTCAACTCGAAGGTGACCATCGGGTCCTCGGCGGCGGACTCGTCGTAGTCGGCGGTGTCGATCGGCTCGCCGAACTGGATGTACCACTTGGACGGCAACGGCACCACGCCCAGCGGCCCGGCCAGCGGGAACAGCGGCGTGACCGGGAAGTACGGCAGGCCGAGCAGCCGGGCCAGCAGCTTCACGTCGGCCACCATCGGGTAGATCTCCTCGGACCCGACGATCGAGCAGGGCACGATCGGCGCCTTGGTGCGCAGCGCCGCGGAGACGAAGCCGCCCCGGCCGAAGCGCTGCAGCTTGTAGCGGTCCTTGAAGTGCTTGCCGAGGCCCTTGTAGCCCTCGGGGAACACCGCGGTCAGCTCCCCCGCGGCCAGCAGCCGGTGCGCGTCGTCCACGCAGGCCATGGTGTGACCGGCCTTGCGGGCGGCCTCGCCGATCACCGGCATGTCGAACACGATGTCGGCCGCGAGCATCCGCAGGTCCCGGTGCGCGGGGTGCCGGTCGCGGACCGCCACCTGGGTCATCAGGCCGTCGAACGGAAGCACGCCCGCGTGGTTGGCCACCACCAGTGCCGCACCGGTGTCCGGGAGGTTCTCGACACCGCTGACCTCGACCCGGAACCACGAGTTGAAGAACACCCTCAGCAAAGGAAGAAAGATTGCGTTGTTGATCTGCGGGTCGAAGCCGAACTCGTCGACCGTGTAGTCGCCGGTCATCCGTTTGCGGAGGAAGTCGGCGACCGCACTGATGCGCTGGGCCAGTTCGTTGGGCCCGGAGTCCTGGGCGGCGGAGCCTGCGGCGGCGCCGCGGTGCTGATCGATCTCGCGCACCACCGCGGCGATCTGTTCGGCCGACGCACGGCTGTCGGTGTCGGCCAGCAGCGACGGATGTCGACGGGCGGCGTCGGCACGCTGGGCTGCCGCGCGCCTCGCAGCTGCACCACGACTCGAATTCGCGTGCAGCGGAATCACTTTAGCTTTGGGCTCGCCCGGCAACTTGTTTCCCCCTCCCCCCATATCCCCCCGGCCTCACAACTGTGATGTGAGTTTACCGGCCCCAGCGCTGTGCCGCTGCTACCGCACGGTTCTCCACAGCACGTATCCAGCGGGGGTCCACGATCGGGGTCAGACCGCGGCCCCGCACGTAGTCGTCGAAAGCCTCGGCGGTGGTCCACTTCGGCGTGTACCCGAGTTCGGTGCGCATCCGGGTGGTGTCCATGACGCGGCCGTAGCTGAGGTAGTCGAGTTGCTCACGGTCCAGTTCGGTGTTGCGGGTGGCCCGCCACAGCGAATCCACCGCCACCAGCGCCGACCGCGGCGTCGGCAGCGGTAGCCGTCCGGCGCGGCGGATCGCCTGGCTCATCATGATGATCCCGGCGGCCCCCACATTGAACGCCCCGGCCTTGCCGGCCATCGTCGCCCGCTCCAGGGCGCCCAGTGCGTCCTGCTCGTGCAGGAGCTGCAGCCTCGCGTCGTGGCCCATCACCGTCGGCACCACCGGACTCGCCAGGTAGCGCGACAGCGCGGTGTCCATCGCCGGGCCGATCATGTTGGCCAGCCGCAGGATCGTCACCGCGATGTCGGGCCTGCGCCGGCCCAGCCCCCTGGCGTAGCCCTCGATGTCGATGCTGTCGCGCGCGAAGCCCTCCCCGGGCGGCCTGCGCCTGCTGCTGCTCTCGTCGAACAGCACCGGATCCCGCGAACTCGACCCGTAGACCTCCGAGGTCGACTTGAGGATGACCCGCCGCACCGAGGGCGCCTTCTGACAGGCCGCGAACAGCTGGATCGCGCCCATCACGTTGAGTTCCTTCAGCGTCGCGCGGCCACCCGCCCTGGGCGCATACGAGGCCGCCGCGGCATGCACCACGGTGTCCACGTCACCGTTGCGGATGACTTTGGCGATGAAGGGGTTCCGGATGTCGGCGCGGACGAACTCCGCGCGCCCCATCCTGCGCAGCATGTCCTTGCTCGGCGCGATCGCGTCGACCGCGATCACGTGGTTGATCAAGGGGTTCTGGGCAAGGCGCGCGGTCAGGTACCCGCCGAGAAAGCGGCAGGCCCCGGTGACCAACACGACCTTGGGGTAGTTCAGAGCGTCCCTGGCATCCGAGCCGTCGCCACCGGAGCGACCTCCGGTGCGTGCCTCGGAATCCATCCAGACAGCCTAGCGGCGGGGCCGCGCAGCCCTACTTGCCGAGTTTTCTGCGCTGCACCCGGGTGCGACGAAGCAGCTTGCGGTGCTTCTTCTTCGACATGCGCTTGCGCCGCTTCTTGATGACAGAACCCATGAACTCCGCTACCTAGATGTGTGTGTAGATCCTTCGGATCTCGTCAGTCTCGACCGGTCACTTTACCTGGCGACCATGCCGGCACCGAAATCCCCTTCGGTGGGCGACCGGGAGAGCGTCCGCGCCGCGACCTAGCCGGCGTCGAAGTACGAGCTCTCCAGCATGTCGTGGACTGCTTTGGCGTGCACCCGGAACGACCGGCCCACCCGCACTGCGGGCAGTTCGCCGTTGTGCACCAGCCGGTACACGGTCATCTTGCTCACCCGCATCAAGCTCGCCACCTCGGCGACGGTGAGGAACTGGGCACGCTGCTGCTGCCCGTCACCGGCGCTGGACTGTCCGGCGTCGCGAGCCGGCTTGCCGCCAGCCGAATCCCGCGAAGATGGCCCGTTCATAGACGTCATCGCAACCCAATCAATCAGGCGCGGGCAGTTCCAGCGGCTTCCCCACCGCTGGCACCGGACCCGTGCTTACCCTCAGGAGAATAGCGTGGCAGGTGTGGTTACTGCGACGGGTGTGGGCTAATCAGTTTCAAATTCCCGAACTACTCGGGTGTAATTCCGAGCTGCTCAGAGCGCTTTTTCGCGGCTTCGACGGCATTGCCGACCGCCGCCCTGAGACCGCCGCGCTCCAGTTCGCGCAGCCCAGCGGCGGTGGTGCCACCCGGGGACGTCACCGTCGCGCGCAGCTGGGCGGCCGAGGTGTTCATCGCCGTGGCCGGCGAAGCCGCCGCAGCAGCCGCCGCCTCGTCGAGGTGTTCGAGGAGCATCGCCGCCGAACCGGCCATCGTCTGCACCACCAGATCGGTGGCCACCGTGCGCGCCAGGCCCGCGTCGACCGCCGCGTCGACGAGCGCCTCGACCATCAGGAAGAAGTAGGCCGGACCCGACCCGGACACCGCGGTGACGGCGTCCATCTGGGACTCGGTGACGGTGAGCACCCCGCCCACCGCGTCGAACAACTGCGAGACCTCCTTGACGTGCTCGGCGGTGGCGAACCGGCCGGGCGCGACCGCGCTGACGCCGCCGCCGACGAGCATCGGCGCGTTGGGCATGACCCGCACCACCGGCGAACCGGCGGGCAGCCTGTTCTCGTAGAACGAGGTGCTCACCCCGGCGGCCACCGAGACGAAAACCTGTTCGGCCGCATCGCTTTCCGCCCGAGCCGCGGTGTCGGCGATGTCACCGATGACGTGCTGGACGTCACCGGGCTTGACCGCGACGACGACGTAGGTCGCGGCGTCCACCGCGTCGGCGACCGTCGTCACGAGCACCGAGTACCGCTCCGACAGATACTTCGCCCGCTCCGGGTACTTCTCGGCGACGACGAGGTCCTTGACCTGTCTGCCGGCACGCAGCAGTCCCGCGAGCAGCGCCTCACCGATGCTGCCGCCGCCGATGATCGCGATTCTGGCCATGCCGGACAGCATCGCACGGGGACGCGGCCTGTCCGACTGCCGGTGTCAGCGGGTGGGCACCATGGCGAGCTGCCGCGTCTGCACGATGATGCGGCCCTCGCAGTCGACCACGATATGGTCCTCGTCGAACCAGTCCTGACCGATCTGGGTCGCGGTGCACATCACCCGCAACCAACCGTCGGCCGGGCGCGCCCTCAGAAACGCCGTGAGCTGAACCGTGGGCGCCCAACCGAACCTGTTGACCCCGAAGGTCACCGGAGCCGACACGTCGCCGCACAGCAGCGCGAACAGCACGTCCGGCGCCACTCCCCTGGGCCGCACCCAGTACTCGATCACCGGCATCCCCTGATCTGCGCGGCGGGAGAACGTCGTCAACGACGGTCTGATGTCGCACCCGTGCGCCAGGTGCACGATGTCGGCCATCGAGTGGCCCGGCCCGATCGGTTCCAGTCCGGGCGGCGGCTCCGGCGTCATCAGCGGGATCACCGGGTTGACCGACAACAGCGGCGGCACATGGTGTTCCGGGGTGCCCAGGGTGATCGACGCGCGCAGCGCGGTCCGCTCCCCCTGGTTGAGTTCGACGTCGACCAGGCTGACCCGCCTGCCGCGCTTGCGCACAGTGGTGACGACGTCCATGGCGCCGGGGTCCGGCGCCCACAGGAAGTTGCCCGACACCGCGATCGGTTCCACATCCGCTTCGCCGAACTCCGTGCGGGCCGCGTTCGCGCACAACGCCAGCATCGCGCCGCCGTGCACCTTGGGCCCGATCGTCCAGTGCTCGTTGAGTTCTCCGCGATACACCCCGTTGCCGGAGGAGGTCAGGGCCATCGCGTCGGTGAACAGCGTCGAACTCGTCACCGCGGCATCATCGCACGCGCTCAGCGGAGCAGATGCCGGCGTGCGAACTGCAGCGACTCGGTCAGCAGCGCTTCGCGCTCGGCGGCGGTGCGCGCCCCCGAGGTGGTGATCTCGAGGATCACGTGCCCGGAGAAGTCGCCCGCGGCGAGCATCTGGCAGACCTCGGCGGTCGGCTGGGTACCGCGGCCCGGGACCAGGTGCTCGTCGGCGGACGCGCCGCTGCCGTCGGCCAGATGCAGGTGCACCAGACCCTCGCCCATCCGGTCCGCCATCTCCAGGGCGTCGGTGCCGGCGGTCGCGGTGTGCGAGAGGTCCAGGGTGTAGTGCGCGTGCCCGCCGTCGAGCGGATCGTAGGACGGTGCGAACGCCGAGATGCCGGGGCCGGGGTTGCCACCGCGTTTGCGCATCCGCTCGATGGACGTCTGGCCGGCGCCGAAGAAGCGGTCGGCGCGGAACGGGAACATGTTCTCCACCGCGACCATCACGTCGCTGGAGGCCTCCAGCTCGGCCACCTGGTCGCTGAAGCCCTCCGCGTAGCGGCGCTGCCAGCGGAACGGCGGATGCACGACCACGGTCTGGGCGCCGAGCTGCTCGGCAGCGCGCACGCTGCGCTCCAGCTTAGGAATCGGATTGGCGCCCCAGACGCGCTGCGAGATCAGCAGACACGGCGCGTGCACCGACAGCACCGGCACCCCGTAGTGCTTCGACATCGCCTCGACGGCCGCCACATCCTGGCTGACCGACTCGGCCCACACCATCAGCTCGATGCCGTCGTACCCGAGCTTGGCGGCGTACTCGAAAGCCGCCTCGGTCTTGAGCGGATAGACCGAGGCCGTGGACAGACCGACCTTGATAGCGGGACGCACAGTGCTCAGGCGGTCTCAGCCGGATTGCAGCAGGGCCAGCGGGCCGAGGGTGACCAGCGCACCGACGGCCACGGCGATCAACGTGCTCCCGATGTCCTCGGTCTTGCGCACCACCCGCACGCCGACCACCAGCCCGAGGATGACCAGCACGGACAGCACCAACGCGATGATGTTGTTCCACTTCCACAGCTGGTCGAACGCGACGAACAGACCGGCGCCGAAGATCACCGCGACGATGCTCTGCCCGACGATCCACAGGCCCTGAACGAACGACGACATCCGGCGCGGCTCGTCGCGGTCGTCCTCGTCCAGGTCATCGAGGTCGTCCATGTCCGCGCGCTCGACGAGGCTCTCGTCGGAGGCCACGCCGTCGGTGTCCCGGTCGGTGTCGGTGTCCCGGTCTGGGTCGGGCTCGCGACCGACGACGGTCGGCCCGCCGAACAGCGGCTCCTCGGTCGAGCGCAGGTACGACGGCAGCTCCGCGTCGGTGTCCTTGTCGAGGTCACGGTCGAGGTCCTCGTCCAGGTCCCTGTCGAGGTCACGGTCGGTGTCGGACGCGGCGCTCACCGCGATCTCGTCGTCGAGGTCCTCGATCTCGCGGGTGTCGTCCACGTCGACCGGGTCCGGGGTCCACTGTTCGGCGTCGACAGGTCGGCTCTTGCGGCCGAACAGCCCCAGCCCGAAGCGCCGGGCCGGCTCGGGCGCCTTCGGCTTCGCGGCGACCGCTTCTTCGGTGGCCGTCTCTTCGGTGGCCGTCTCTTCGGTGGCCGCCGGTTCGGGCTCTTCCGGCTCGGGCTCGATATCGGCCTCGAGCTCGACCTCAGCGTCGACCGCGGCCTCGTCCGCACGTTCGGCCTCGTCCACAGCGTCGACCTCGGCCTCGTCCGCACGTTCGGCCTCGTCCTCGGCCTCGTCCGCGGCCTCGAGCTCGACCCCGTCCTCCAGCTCGGCCTCGTCCGCACGTTCGGCCTCGTCCTCGAGCTCTGCGTCAGGTTCGACGACGACCTCAGGTTCGGGCTCGGGCTCAGGTTCGGGCTCGGGTTCGGCGACCGCCTCGGCGGGCGGCGGATCGTCCGGACGGATGATCGGGATCTCGCCGGTCAGCTCGGCGACGGTGACCGCATCGGCGTTGCCGCGCCGGCGGCGGCGCCGCCCGCCGACCGGAGGTGCACCGATCGTGCCGTTCCTGGCCAGCAACTCCGCGACCGAGATCGGCCGGGTGTTGGTGTGGTCGTCGTCAGATCCAGTCATCGCCTGCTGCCTTCGAGCCTCGGTGCTTCATCGTCCAGCATTACGCACGGACACCGGCCGCGAGGCAGATTCTCCGCTCGCCTTGCCGGCTTTGCCGGAACCGTCCGCGTCGCCGCTGCCGCCCACGAAGGCGCTGCCATCGGCCTCGCTGTCGAGTTTCCGCAGGATGAGACCCTCCCGCAACGCCCATGGACAGATATCGACGCTCTCGATGCCGAGTGCTTTCATGCTCGCCTCGGCAACCAGCGCGCCTGCGACGATCTGAGGTGCCCGATCGGCGCTCACCCCTTCCAGTTCTGCTCGGTCAGCCGCGGTCATCCTAGAGATGAAATTTATGAGTTGCCGAAGACCCGGTGCGGTGAGCGTGCGTTTGACCCGCGGACCGGCTCCCGACGGCGCGGCACCGGTAAGCCTGGCCAGCGAACGGAAGGTCTTCGACGTGGCCACCGCCAGGTCCGGCGGACCCGCCTCGGCGATCGCCGACGCGGCCTCGGAAAGTTCGTTGGACAGCCAGTCGCGCAGCATCGCCACCCGGCGCCGGCCCGGGGGATCCTCGGGCAGCCATTCCCGCGTCAGCCGGCCCGCGCCGAGAGGCAGCGACAGCGCGACTTCGGGCTCCTCGTCCACACCGCTGGACAGCTCCAGCGATCCGCCGCCGATGTCGATGTTGATGATGCGCCCGGCGCTCCAGCCGTACCACCGGCGCACCGCCAGGAAGGTCAGCCGCGACTCGTCGACACCGCTGAGCACCCGCAACTCCACGCCGGTCTCGGCCCTGACCCGGGCCAGCACGTCCTCGGAGTTGGTCGCGTCCCGCACCGCGGAGGTCGCGAACGCCATCAGCTCGGCACACCCGGAACTGGTGGCGATCCGCGCGAACTCGTCGACGGTGCCGACCAGCTTGTCGGCGCCCCTGCGGGTCAGCTTGCCGGAGGTGTCGATCGCCTCGGCCAGCCGCAGAGAAGCCTTGGTGGAACTCATCGGAGTGGGGTGGCCGCCGCGTCGGGCATCCACCACCAGAAGGTGAACAGTGTTGCTGCCCACGTCAAGCACGCCTAGTCGCACCCAACCAACCTAATGGGTCTACCGTGGAAAACCGTGAGCGCATCGGCATCGCATCCTGGTGAGGTCGAATTGGATTTCGCCCGTGAGTGGGTGGAGTTCTACGATCCGGACAACCCCGAACATCTGATCGCCGCCGATCTGACCTGGCTGCTGTCCCGGTGGACGTGTGTGTTCGGCACCCCCGCGTGCAAGGGCACCGTGGAGGACCGGCCCGACGACGGATGTTGTTCACACGGGGCGTTTCTGTCCGACGACGACGACCGCGCCCAGCTCGACGACGCGGTCAAACTGCTGACCGACGAGGACTGGCAGTTCCGCGACAAGGGCCTGGGCCGCAAGGGCTATCTGGAACTCGACCAGTACGACGACAAACCCAACTGGCGTACGCGAAAGCACAAGGGCGCCTGCATCTTCCTGAATCGTCCGGGCTGGCCGAAGGGCATCGGCTGTGCGCTGCACCAGAAGGCGCTGGAGATCGGCGTGGAACCGCTGACACTCAAGCCCGAGGTGTGCTGGCAGCTGCCGATCCGCCGCACCCAGGAATGGGTGACCCGACCCGACGGCTCGGAGATCCTCAAGACCACCATCACCGAATACGACCGCCGCGGCTGGGGCGAGGGCGGCCTCGAACTGCACTGGTACTGCACCGGTGACCCGGGCACCCACGTCGGCACCAAACCGGTGTGGCAGTCCTACGCCCCCGAGCTCACCGAACTGCTCGGCGAGAAGACTTACGCGGAGCTGGCCGCGATGTGCAAGCGCCGCAGCGGTTTAGGGCTGATCGCCGTACACCCGGCGACCCGCGCCGCCGAATGACCGGGCCGCTCTAGCCGGCCCGCCCGACCACACGCCGCGGCTCCGCGGTGCGGCGGATCGCCGGCGCGACCGGTCTGCCCTGCAGCAGCCCGCGCACGCTGCCCGCGTCGATCGCGTACCGATAGACGGGCAGCGCGTCACGCACGGCCTGCACCGTCGCGTCGACGGCCTCGTCGGTGTGCGCCGCGGAGGTGACGAACGACTGGCCGAGCACGCCGCGGCGCAACAGCTCCTGCAGGAACAGCGTGCGGTAGGCCTGTGACGGCCTGCCGTCGGCGTCGCCGGTGACGAACACCAGACACGACGGGCGCCCGATCACCCGGAGGTGATCCCCCAGCCCGGCCTCGGCCACCGCCGCGTCGACGCCGGCGGCCAGCCGACGGCCGGCGTGCTCCATCCGGGCAATCGGGTCCTCGGTGCGGTACGCCGCGACCACAGCCCGGAAAGCGGCCAGCGACGCGGTTTCCGGGCCGTGCGTGGTCGAGAGCAGGAACACGCGCTCGGAGTCGGTGCGCAGACCGCCCAGCTCCAGGTAGCGCCGACGCCCGGCCAGCGCCGACAGCGGAAATCCGTTGCCCATCGCCTTGCCCCAGCAGGACAGGTCCGGAGTGACCCCGTACAGGGTTTGCGCGCCGCCGGCCGCCCAGCGGAAGCCGGTGATCATCTCGTCGAACACCAGCAGTGTCCCGGTGCGGTCACACAGGTCACGGACCTCTTCGAGGAACCCGTCGGCGGGTTCGGCGGTCGCCGACGCCGGTTCCATCACCACGCAGGCCACGTCTTCGGCGCCCAGCAGCTCGGCCAGCGAAGCGACGTCGTTGTACCGGAACCGGACCGTGGCCGCGGCGTGCTCGGCGGGGATGCCTGCTGCCATCGCGGTCGTCCCGATGAACCAGTCGTCGGTGGAGAAGAACGGCTGATCGCAGACCGCGACCTTGACCCGGCCGGTCACCGCACGGGCCAGGCGCACCGCCGCGGTGGTGGCATCGGACCCGTTCTTGGCGAACTTGACCATCTCCGCCCCGGACACCAGTTCCAGAAAGTCCTCGGCGGCCGCGACTTCCAACGCGGTCGGCCTGCTGAACCCGACACCGTCGGCCATCGCGCGGGCTGCCGCGTCGACGACCGGCGGATAGCCGTGACCGAGAGTCACCGCCCGCAGCCCGATCCCGTACTCGATGTAGTCGTTGCCGTCGGCGTCCCACACCCGGCACCCCGACCCGCGGGTCAGCACCGGCGGCATGAACTCCGGGTACTGGTCGGCACCTCGCGCGTAGGTGTGCGCCCCGCCGGGCACCAGCTCGTGCAGTCTCTCCTGCAGCTGCCGGGACCGCGCGAAGGTGCGCGCGGGCGTCACGAACCGGTCGTCGGGAACCCAGCGGCCGGCCAGCTGCGGCCAGCGCGCCGACACCTCGGACAGCAGATCGCCCAAGGTCAGCAGCACCCGGTCCGGGTCCGCCGCGACGAGCTCTTGCGGTGACACGATCGGCACATCGGTGCCCGGCATCCGACGGCCCTGTTTGGCCGGTGATGCGTCCGCGACCGCGTCGACCAGCGTCCTGTCCAGCCCGGCCCGGGCGAACAGCGCGACGGCGCGCGACGCGGCGCCGTACGCGTAGACCCGGCGGCCGGCCCGGCGTTCGTCCTCCAGCCAGCTGCGCAGCGCGACCACCTGCGAATCGGCGGCGTCCTGCACGGCGCCCACGGTGGCGGCGTCGGTCAGCGCGGCTTCGGACTCCAGCAGTGCCGCGACGGTCGGGCCCGGTTCGCCGGTCCCGTGGACGGCCGCGACGAGCACGGTCCCGCCGTAGAGGTCGAAGGTCCACGCGTGCGCGGCGCGCATGCCGACCCGGTCCAGCTGGGCGACGACGACCGGTGTGGAGTAGTACGCGAAGTGGCCGTGCCGCAACGAGTTCCACTGACCGTGCGCGACGATCGCGGCCAGGCTGTGGAATTGCAGCAGTAACACCCCGTCCGGCGCGGTGGCCCTGGCGCGTTCCTCGAACGCGGCCTGCTGATCGGCGTCGTGCATGATGCCGAAACAGTCGAGCACGACGTCGGCCGTGCCCCCGCAGGTGGAGCGGTACCGGCGCTCGCCGAGCAGTGGTAGCCAGCTGCCGCCGTGCGGGCTGCCGAACTCGCGCACCGTGCCGCCGGGCCGGTTCAGCCAGCCGGCGTCCGCGACTCGCCGGACCGCTTCTGCGGCCTGGTCTTTGAGCGCCTGCGGCTCGACACCGCGGGGCTCTGCGGTGTCGGTGTCGTCCTCGGCGAGCTGGGCGAGCCCGCACGCGGCGCACAGGTCCATCGCCAGCGGGTGGCACACCTCCGACCGATCGACGGGCAGGTCGGCCGGGGGGAAGTGATCGGCGGCGGGCACCAGGCCCAGGTCGAGTACACGGTGCAGTCCGGGATCCCCACATCCGCGGCAGTGGCCCGCCTTCATGCCACCATGTCCTGGTGCGTATCGAACCGGCCCACCTTGCGGGTGTGGTGACGCTGGTGCCGCAGCCGCACCACGACGACCGCGGGTTGTTCACCCGCACGTTCGACGCCGAGGTCTTCGACGACTGGTCGGGCGTGCCCGGCATGGCGGCCTCGTTCGTCCAGGATTCCCAGTCCCGTTCGGCGCGCGGGGTCATCCGCGGCCTGCACGGCCGTCGCGGGCTCGGCGAGGCCAAGCTCGTGCGGTGTGCGCGCGGCGCCGTGCACGACGTGCTCGTCGACGCCAGACCTCAGTCGCCGACGTTCGGCAGGCACGAGGTGTTCCTGCTCGACGACACCACGTTCCGTCATCTCTACGTGCCGCCGGGCATGCTGCACGGCTTCCAGGCGCTCACCGATGTCGCCGACGTCTGCTACCGCATCAACCGCCCCCATGATCCGTCCGAGGACCTCGCCGTGGCACACGACGACCCCGACCTGGGTATCGAATGGCCTCTGTGTCCCGCCCTGCTGTCGCCGCGCGACGCCGCGGCGGGTAGCTGGGCCGCGATGATCAGACAACTTCACTGACCCTCCGCATCGTGTTGTCCAGCCGGCCGCTGTCACGCAGGTGTGCGAGGCGGGCCAGCCGGGTGAACTTCGCATCCAGGTCGGCGGAGGTCAGGCCGTGGCGCAGATACGCCGAGCACAGTTCGGCGGCGCCGTCGGCGACCGACACGGTGGCCTCGAAGTCGAGTTCGTCCCGGGCCCTGGCGAAGTCGACCCGGTAGGACCTCGGGTCGGCACCGGTCTCGCCGGTGATCAGGACCTCCGAGGCCGGCACGGCATCGGCCACGTGCCGGGCGATCTGCGCGACGGTGACGTTGTTGCGCTCGCTGCCGATGTTGAAGGCACGGCAGGCGACCGTCGATGCGGGCACCTCCAGGCATCGGGTGAACGCTGCGGCGATGTCGCGGGCGTGCACCAGCGGGCGCCACGGCGTGCCGTCGGACAGCACGCGCACCACACCGGTCAGCACCGCGGATCCGACCAGGTTGTTCAGCACGATGTCAGCGCGCAACCGGGGCGAGAATCCGAACGCCGTTGCGTTGCGCAGGAATACGGGACTGAAGTCGCGGTCGGCCAGTGCTGCCAGGTCGTCCTCGACGCGGACCTTGCTGACCGCGTACGGCGTGAGCGGGCGCAGCGGAGCGTCCTCGTCGACCGACCCGTCGCCTGCGGCTCCGTAGACCGAGCACGTCGACGCATACAGGAACCGTTTCACCCCGGCGTCTTTCGCGAATCGCGCCAACCGCACCGAGGCGTGGTGGTTGATGTCGTGGGTGACCTCGGGCACCAGCGCGCCGAGCGGATCGTTGGACAGGGCGGCCAGGTGGATGACCGCGTCGAATCCGGCCAGGTGCTCAGGGCCGACCTCGCGCAGATCGATCGCCAGGCCCGCCGGGTCGTCCGGGCGGGGCCCCAGCACGCAGTCGGCGAAATATCCGACGTCCAGACCGGTGACCTGATGGCCCGCCGCCCGCAGGGCCGGCACCATCACGGTGCCCAGATAGCCCTGGTGGCCGGTGACCAGTACGCGTTGACTCATGCCGCACCTTTCTGCGGGAACCTCAGGACCGTCTTCTCCGCGATGAACGCCTCGGCGTGCGCGCTGCGGCATTGCACACCGCGCAGTCGCGACAGTCCGAGGAACGAATGTTCGTCGAACCAGTCGCGACCGGCCTGCGACGGGTAGTGCTTGTGCAACAGCCTGACCTTCTCCTCGGCGGTTTCGGGAGCCACGGGGTGAAACACGTTGGGCGACGGGGTGTCCGACTCCCATTTGAGGATCTCGTAGCCCAGCACCACGTGGTCGCGGAACTCGGTGGGGGTCAGCTCGGCGAGCAGCCGGTGGTCCTGGTGGGCGTCGTTGCGGTGCGTGCTGAAGACCACTTGCGGGTCGCAGCTGCGGCGGAACGTGCTCAGCCCGTCCTTGACCGTGTCCCAGTGGGCTGGGGTGCGTCCGTCGGGCAGACCCAGGAGCGTCAGGTGCACCGTGGCGCCGGGGCAGAACGCCGCCAGTGCCGCCCGCTCCTCGCCTTCCCGCTCGGTGCCGGCACCGCAGAGCACCAGTGCGTGGACCTGCAGTCCCGGGTTCGCCCGCGACAGCGTGAGAAGTGTTGCCCCCGTGCCGATCGCGATGTCGTCGCAGTGCGCACCGAGCACGGCCACCTCGTGGACGGGTCCGGCGGACAGGCCGATCACGACACGGCCTTGGCGTGCTCCCACAGTGCCCACGGCCGGTCCCCGCTGCGGTAGGCGGCCTCGAGTTCGGCGCGCTCCTTGAAGGTGTCGGCAGGTTTCCAGAAGCCGAGATGCCGGTATCCGAACAGCTTTCCGTCGGCGGCCAGGCGGGCGCAGGTGTCCTCGACCAGATCGCAGTTCTCGGTGAGCATGTCGAGGATCTGCGAGGACATCACGAAGTAGCCGCCGTTCTCCCAGATCGGCAGCCGGGACACCGGGGTGATCCCGGTGATCGCCCCGCACCCCTGGCCGGCGTCGGTCACGTCGACGCAGTGAAACGACGACTGCGGCGGGACGATCAGCATCGATGCCGTCGCGCCCGATGCCTTGACCTCGTCGATGATGTCGTTGAGCGGAGCGTCGGTGAGCACGTCGGCGTAGTTGGCCAGGAAGTACTCATCGTCCTCGACGAAGTGGCGTACCCGCCGAAGACGTTCTCCGATCGAGGATTCCGTGCCGGTGTCGACGAAGGTGATGGACCAGTCGCTGATGTCGGTCTGCAGCAACTCCACCTTGCCGCCGCGGATGACGAAGTCGTTGGACGCCGATTCCTGGTAGGTGAGGAAGTAGTTCTTGATGTGCTCGGCTCCGTAGCCCAGGCACAGCACGAACTCGGTGTGGCCGAAATGGGCGTAGTAGCGCATCACGTGCCAGATCAGCGGTCGCGGACCGAGCATCTGCATGGGTTTGGGGATGGTGTCGTCGCTGCTGTTGCGCATGCGCATCCCGTAGCCACCACAGAACAACACGACTTTCATTTCACGGTTCCTTCCGTCAGGTCGACGACGTGCAGAGTGGGAAGTGGGAACACCAGCCGCGCACCCCATTCGGCGGTGTAGGCGAGCTGCTCGGTGATCTCGGTCTGCAGGTTCCACGGCAGCACGACGATCACGTCGGGGCGGTCTTTGTCGATCTGGGCGGGGTCGTGGATCGGGATCCGCGTCCCCGGGGTGAACCGGCCGTGCTTGTACGGGTTCCGGTCCACGGTGTACTCGATCAGGTCGCTGCGGATACCGCAGTAGTTGAGCAGCGTGCTGCCCTTGCCGGGCGCCCCGTAGCCGACCACGCGCAAGCCGCGATCCCGGCAGTCGAGCAGGAACCGCAGCAGTTCGTGCCGGAGGGCCTCGGTGCGGGGCCGCAGTCCGAGATACCCGTCGAGGTGGTGCAGTCCGGCCTCGTCCTCCGCCCGCAACGCGGCGGCGACCCGCGGGCTGGGCGCACCGGCGTTCTCCGTGGGACGGGCCCACAGCCGGATCGAGCCGCCGTGGGTCGGCAGCATCTCCACGTCCACCACCGACAGCCCTCCGGTGGCCAGCGCCCGGATCGCCGAAAGCACGGTGTAGTACTGGAAATGCTCGTGATAGATGGTGTCGAACTGGCCCAGCGCGACCAGGTTCAGCGCGTGGTGGACCTCGATGCTCAGCCAGCCGTCGTCGGCCAGCAGGGCGCGTAGCGCGCGGGTGAAGCCCAGCAGATCGGGGATGTGGGCATAGACGTTGTTGGCGACCACCAGATCGGCGGGTCCGTGCTGGGCGCGCACGTCCGCTGCGGTCTGTTCGTCCAGGAACGCCGACAGCGTCGGCACGCCGCGCCGGCGGGCGGCGGCACCGACGTTGACCGAGGGTTCCACGCCCAGGCACCCGATACCGGCCGCGACCACATGTTGCAGCAGGTACCCGTCATTGCTGGCGACCTCGACCACGAACGAATCCCGGTCCAGTCCGACACGCTCGGTGGCGTCGGCGACGAAACGCCGGGCGTGGTCGACCCAACTGTCGGAGTACGACGAGTAGTACGCGTACTCGGTGAAGTTGTCCTCGGGAGTGATCAGCGCCGGAATCTGCAGCAGCAGACAGTCCTGGCACAGCCGCAGGTGCAGCGGATAGGTCGGCTCCGCGGCGTCCAGTTCGTCTGCGGTGAGGAACTTCGCGCACGGCGGCGTGGCGCCGAGGTCCAGCACGCTGTGCATGCGGTCGGACCCGCACAATCGGCACCTCATGGGCACACCTCCTGGTATCGGTACACGGTGGTCGTCTCGTCCTGCAGCCGCAGGCACCACACCGGGCTCGTCGCGAACATGTCCTCGAAGCGCTCGACCGTGCCGGGGTCGGCGTGACCGAGATACGCCAGTGCCGTCGTCGCCTCGTCGGAGAACACGAAGAACGTCTCCCCGGCACTGCCCGCGGCCAGCGCGGTGACGTCGTCGAACTGTCCGGTGTCCGGAAAGCCGGTCTCGAATCCCGGCCAGCGTTCGAAAATCGTTCCGTCGTAGGCACTGTCGGCGACGGCCAGGGACACCGCCTTCGCCGTCGCCCGCGACGGGAAGCCGGAGGTGTGCAGGTTCCACACGGTGGCCGGTCCGCGGGCGACGTCCACGCCGTCGACCAGGTTCTCCAGCAGCGCCAGCTGAGAGGGCTTCTGCACGTTGATTTGCCACGTCCCGTAGTAGCCCTGCAGTCCCGCGGCGGCGATCCCGGCCAGCGCGGTGACGGCCACATACCGGCCGGCGCGGGCTCTGATCGACGCGATCAGCAGTGGCGCGATCAGCACCGCGCAGCCGGGCAGCGCGTACAGATAGACGCGGAAGATCGCCTCGCCGCCGTAGCTGTTGAGCAGCAGCAGGCCGAAAGGACTGAACGCCAACACGGCCGGGACCAGCACGCGACGTCCGCTGCGCCACCACACCACCACCGCGATCAGCGCCAGCAGCACGACGCCGGCCGAAAGTCCGCGACACACCAGCGAGGTGAACATCTTCGCGGCAGAGCCTGCGTACTCGACATTTCCTGCGCCGTTGGCCAGCGGGTTCAGGCTCGAGAGGCCGCCATGCTGGAAGACGATGTAGCTGCGGGGAATCAGATATCCGATCAGCACTGCGGCATAAGGGATCACGATCCAGGCGGAGCCGAGCCGGCGTGCCGCCGCCAGTATCACCACGACACCGAACACCCAGTACGGGGTGAGCTGGTGGGTGGGCACCAACGCGGCGAACAGCACCAGAGACAGCCATCCGGCGGCGGGCGCGGTGCGTGCGGCGAGCAACGTGACGACCACGCCGAGCCCGAGCACCATCGCATAGGCCTGGGGGGCGAAGTAGTCCTGGGCCACCCAGTTCGCGAGCTCGGCGATCATCACCGCCGCCAGGGTCTGCGGCCTGTCCAACCCGAGGGTGGCCGACAGGCCCGCGACCATGAGTGCCAGCACCACGTGCGTCACCGGGGCGAACCAGTGCGCGACGACCACGGGATCGACGGCGGTCACGTCGCTGAACCAGGCGAACGACGTGAAGAACGCGGGCCATTCGCGGTAGACGTCGACGCCGGACGGCGGGAACGCGTGGTGCGACATCAGGTAGTCGACGATGCCGAGATGTTTGTAGGTCCACGGATACAGCGGCAGGTCGGTGATCAGCGTGACGGTCAACCGCATCACCACGATCACGGCGCCGATCGCCACCGCGGCGACGACCAGGGAGTTGTCGCGCAACGCGATCACGAACACCGCGACAAGCACGGCGGCCACCGCGACCAGCGCCGGTCCGGTGCCGGTGAACAGCAGACCGAACGGCGAGTCGGTGGCGCCTGCCATGCCGGGCAACGCCGCCGCCCAGCCGCACAACGCCGCGATGATCCACAGGTACGGCGCGGTCACCCGCCAACGCTCCGCTGCCGGCAGCACGGGCCACGTGATGGTGATGGCGCCACGGCGCCGGCCCGACGCCAACGCCGAAACCGCGACGGCCGCCGTGGCCGACAGCAGCAACGGCACCGGAAGCCACAGCCCTGCCCAGTTGACCATCGCTGTGGCGCCGGCCATCCCGGCCAGGCCGGTGACCGGCACGACGGCGATGACGGTGGCCGGCGGCAACCGCACCCACAGCACCGTCGCCAGCCCGGGACCGGTCAGGATGAACACCGCCAACAACACCGCCCGCAACCACGGCGGCACCGGGGCCAGCGACAGCGCGCCGAGCACCGCCGACGCCAGCGCGAACGGTTCCACCGCCGGGGTGTCGAGTCGACGCGGCGCCGGGGCGACCTTGCGGTGCCTGCCGCCACCGGACGGCGGCGCCACCCGGGGGATCGGACGTTCGAGGAGGTCAGTCACCGGTCACCCGCACCCAGTCGACCGTCATCTCGGCGGGAAACGGTGTGCCGTCCTCGACGGGTCCCGGCCACTCCCCGCCGACCGCGACGTTGAGCACCAGGAAGAACTGCTTGTCGAACACCCAGAGCTGTTCGGGCGGAAGGTCTGCGGCGTGGAACACGGTGGTGGTCCGCTCGTCGACGCCCATCGAGACGATGCCGGGTTCCCGCTGCACCCAGTAGGTGTGGAAGCCGTCGACGAACGTCGGGTCGATCGGCACGGACGCGGCCAGCTTGTACTCCGTGCCGTCGGCGTAGGGTCCGATCGCGCCGGAGTGGATGAAGTGCGCCTCGCCGATGGTCTCCACGACGTCGAGTTCTCCGCTGGCGGGCCAGCCGACACTGTCGAGGTCGGTGCCGAGCAGCCAGAACGCGGGGTGCAGACCGGCGCCACGCGGCAGCTGCAGCCGCGCCTCAGCACGCCCGTAGGTGAAGGAGAGGCGGTCCCGGGTGGTCAGCCGCGCCGACGTGATGCGCCGTCCGTCGCGCCGGGCGGTGACCACCAGGTGACCGTCGCCATCCAGCGCCGCGTTGGCCGGATCGTCGGTGTACACCTGAACTTCGCCGTTTCCCCAGCCGCCACCGCCGACGTCGTGCCCCCACCGCGCCGGATCAGGCGGTGTCCCCGCCGCACCGTTGAAGTCGTCGAAGAGCACCAACGACGCTGCCGCGGTGGGGCGTTCGAACGCATACAGCATCCCGACCGGAAGCGCCGCGGCCAGAAGCACCCCGCCGACGCGAACCGGGACACGGCTGGACGGCGCCGCATGACGGGGCCGCGCGCCCGGTGCGGTTCCGATGCCGCGCAGCCACACCACGGTCGGTCCGATCAGGATCGCCGCCGCCAGCGCTTCGGCCGCCAGGTAGGCCCAGCCGACTCCGGTGACACCGAACGCCCGGGTGCCGTACCAGGACCCGGCGACGATCACCACCGTCACCAATGTCTGCACGGACAGGTAGAGCGCCAGTCTGCGCTGCACACGGGCGAAACCCTCGTAGACAGCGGCCACCGCCGACAGGGGCAGGAACGCCGCGGCCAGCCACAGCAGAGCTGTTCCCTCGGCGCGGTATTCGTCACCGGCCAGGCCCAGCGTCAGCGGTCCCACGAGGAGCAGGCCGGCCGAGGCCAGCACCGCGACCGCGGCCATCATCCGCACCATGCGCCAGGACAGCGCCCGCACCTGGCCGGGATTGGCGGCGACCTCGGCCACATACGGCCCGACGACCAGATGCATCATCAGGTACAGCGCGCTGATCATCGCCCAGCTGATGGCGAAGTAGGCGTTCGCCGCGGGTCCGATCTGGGTGACCACGATCAGCGGCACCACCAGCGGGCCGATCGACCACAACGACCCGATGCCCAGTGACGAACCGAAGTACGACCACATCTGCCTGCGCGGAGGCAGATCGGCCGGCTGACGCCATCGCGGATGCCGCCGGCTGCGCCGGTGCAGCACCACATAGGTGCACAGCGCGGCAACCGCCGCGGTGAGCGTCCAGCTCAGCACGATCGTGGCGGCCTGCTCCCAGACCGCCAGTGCCACGACGGCCACCAGCTTCGCCGCGGCGTGCGCCAGGTTCTTCACCGCCGACCAGCGGGCCACACCCAACCCCGACGTGGCCTTGTCGAGCAGCGCGAAAACCGCCAGCACCATCACCATCAGCGGGAAACCGGCCATCGCCCAACCGGATTCGAACAACGGCTGCCGGGGACCGAAGAGGACCAGCAGCGTGCCGGTGAGCACACCCGCGCCGGCGACCAGCAGGAAGCCACGGTGCAGCAAGGCGGGCGCACGGCTGCCCGCCACCGGCAGGAAGCGCTCGTAGAGGACGTCGAGACCGAGGCAGGACAGTGACGACAACAGCACCGCGGAGGTGATGAGCGCCGAGGCCAGCCCGACCTCATGCGCGGGGAAGAGCCGGGCCGACACGGCCCAGAACGCCAGACCCAGCACACCTGTCGACGCCGTCGACACGATCAGGGCGACGGTGTTGAGTCGCAGGTTGCGTTCTGCGTGCAGACTCATGTCGGCCTCAGAAGCGGTGCGGGCCTGCGTCCCTCGCGCAGCGCGGCGCGGTAGGCACGGAATCCGGCGACGACCGAGCGCCACGCCGGCGTGGTCAACCCGTCGGGCAGCAGGCCGGTCAGGTCGTCCGCCGGCCGTGACGTGGACGCCGAATACGACAGGTGCCTGGCGAACGCAGGCGCCCGGCGCACCGCCGTCAGCACGGCATCGGGGGCCGTGCGGCGATCGCATGCGACCTTGGCGATCCAGGCGCCCAATCCGGTCCCGTAGGTGCGACTCTGCGCGGCGAGGCCGTCACCGTCCGCACGGTGCCGGTGCCAGATCAGCGCCGCCGGTTCGTACACCAACTGTCCGCCGGCGGCCAGGACCCGGAAGAACATGTCGAGGTCCTCCCCTCCGCCCGCCGGTGCGCCGGCCCCGAGCGCCTCGTCGAATCCGCCCAACTCGACGGCGACGGCCCGGTCGACTGCGAAGTTCGCGCCGGTGCCGTAATGCCCCACCGCGAACGGGAACAGCGGGATGTCGGCCGGCGGCGCCGACCGATCGAACACCCTCGCCTCCAGGCACGTCGACCAGGCCACGCGGGTGTCGAAGTACGCCTGCGCCGGGGTGCGCAGTTCCGCGGCGGGCACGATCCCGGACACGCACCAGACGGACGGGCCGCGGCCGAAGCCACGTGCGATCGCGCCCAACCAGTGCCGGTCGACGACGACATCGTCGTCGGTGAACGCGACCACCTCGCCCGCGGCGGCCAGCAACCCGGCGTTACGCGCCCTGGACAGTCCCGGCTGCGGCTCCTTGACCACGCGCACCCGGGGATCGGCCAGGCTCTCGACGTAGCGGAGGGTGGCGTCGGTGGCGCCGGCATTGTCGACCACCACGATCTCGAAGTCCGGATAGTTCACTGCCAGAGCCGATTCCAATGCAGTGCGCAGCATCGACACGCGGTCGCGGGTGCAGATCACGATGCTGATCGACACGGGTCGCACAGCGGGAGCCGCCGGAGACGGGTCCGGCGCGGGCAGGTCGGCGAGCGCCGCACGCAGCTGCTGCGGATCGATGGACTGATCGACGATGTCGAGTTCGACGAAGCCGAGCGGACCTGACTCGGCGCGCACCAGCAGCCGGGCCCGGCGGAACCCGTGGGCATCATGGAGCCGGTGCACGCCGGACGCGCCGGCCCAGATCTCGCCCACCCAGACCGCGCCGTCCCAGTCAGGCGGCGCCGCAGCTGCGAGCACCGGGCGGATCGTCACGTCGGGGACGGTAAGGTCGGTCATCTCAGCGGCTCCGCCGAACGAGCTTGCCGCGCAGATAGCCGGCGGTGGTCACGCCCAGACCCAACACCATGACCGCGGCCCGGGCCCGTCCGCCGCGGCGCAGGGACACCGCCTCACGGGCCACGGCGCGCGGCAGAACCTTTGTGGTGTAGGCACGCTCGCTGTCGAGCGGTCTCGGCGCCTGGGCCAGCCGGGTGACCACCGCCTTGGACAACCCTTCGTGATAGCAGCGGCTGACGAAGTACCGCAGGGTGGCCCGGTCGCTGCTGACGTAGTGCCGGACGGAGGCGGCGGGATCCAGCAGCACCCGACCGGTTGGCCGCATGGTCCGTAGCCGCAGGAACAGCTCGGTCTCCTCGCCCCCGACCGGCTTCTTTCCGACACGGCCGACTTCCGGGCGGAATCCGCCGATGTCGTCGAGTGCGGACCTGCGCAGTGACATGTTGCAGCCCAACGGATTACGCACCGGCGCGAGCCGATCAGGCTGACCGAGGTAGCTGCAGCCGACCACCCAGTCGAACTCGGCGGGCATCCAACGGGGACGACCGTCCGGCCAGACCGGCGCCGCGGAGCCGCCCACTCCGAGCACGCGCGGATTGTCGTAGTGCCGCAGCAGTGCCCGGCTCCATCCGGGTTCGGCGGCCGCATCGTCGTCGAGGAACGCCACCACCTCGCCGTCGGCGAAATCCACTCCGGTGTTGCGGGCCCCCGACAGACCGCGGGGACCGTCGCTGTGGCGCACCAGGATTCGATGGTCGTGACCGAACCGTACGATCGCGCGCACATACAGGTCGTCGTTGTGGTCGATGACCACCACGACCTGCAGCTGCGGACCTCGATCGGCCAGCACCGACTCGACCGACCGGCACAGATCGTCCCAGCGTTCGGTGGTGTAGGCGCAGATGACGACCGACAGGCTTTCCACCGGGCGCAGTTCGGCCGGACGGACATGCGGCAGCACCCGGCGGTTGCGGACGTGCTCAATGGTCATGTGCGCTCCTGCGGCTGCGGATCGTGCTCAATGCGTAGAGGCCGGTGCGCCGGATCTGCATGTCGCAGGACCGGACACGTCCGTAGATGCGGTCCCCGGCGGTGACGTTCCAGGCCGGGTCCGCGGCGAGCATGCCGGAGAACCCGAGGATCTGCCCGAGCTGGGATCGGGCGGAGGTCAACGCCGTGGTGGAACCGCTGGCGATGCGGAACGCCGCGAGTGTTCTCGGCACCCCGTAGAACTCGCCGCGGCTGAGCAGACGCACCCACAGGTCGAGCTCGCTGAGGAACGAGCTGACGTGCCGGAATCCGCCGCACCGGTCGAAGTCGGCGCGCCGGAACATCGCGGCGACCGGCGGCCCGATCGGATTGGTGCCGCTGCGGACGATGCGGCGTACGACGTGGTCGGCCGGCTGCCTGCCTGCGATTCCCGGGAGGCCCCGGTCGGGGCGCATCATCGCGCCGTTGTCGTCGATGAAGTCCGTCCGCGCTGAGACCAGCGTGACCTCAGGCATCGCATCGAGCGCCGCCGCCTGCACCCGCACGCAGTCCGGCGCCAGAATGTCGTCGGCGCAGACGAGTTTGACGTACCTGCCACGGCTGCGGCGGATCGCGAGGTTGAAATTGTCGATCATCGGCACGGTCACGTCGTTGCGCAGCACCCGCACCCGCGGATCGGCCAGACCGTCGAGCAGCCGGCCGGTGCCGTCGGAGCTGTTGTTGTCGACCACCACGACCTCGAAGTCGTCGCTGTCCTGCGCCAGCGCACTGTCCAGCGTGGCCGACAGATGACGCTGCGCCTGATAGGCGGGAATGCAGATCGACACTGCGGGACGGGATTTGCGGTCTCGCGGCGATCTCGACGGCGACGTCGATGCGATGGTGATGGTCACGTCGTCAACCCCTCCCCCCGATGTCCGCTACGCCGAGCGCCGCTCGGAGGCCAGCGCCTGGACCACGCGGCCCGAGACGCCTGACCGGTGGTCGCGCAACACCGTGCGCAGCACCCGCAGTCCATCCCGGATGGCGTGCAGATTCGACTTGCCGTAGCGCCTTGGCATTTCCATGCTCGGCACCTCGGCGATGCGCAGACCCGCCTGGCTGGCACGCACCGTCATCTCCGCCTCGATCTCGAAACCCGTTGCCTGCAAGCCCAACAAGTCGAGGTAGCGACGGTGGAACGCACAGAACCCGTAGCACAGGTCGGTGAGCTCGCTGTCGAACAGGGAGTTGAACACCGCCAGGAGGAACTTGTTGCCGGCCCGGCGGAACGGCGTGATGTCCAGCGATCCGCCACCGGCGATGAAGCGCGAGCCCTTGACGAAGTCGTAGCCGTTGGCCAGGAAATGCAGGTAGTGGCGGATCTCCTGGGGGGCCATGCTGCCGTCGGCGTCCATCATCACCACGACGTCGCCGGTGGCGGCGGCGAAACCGGCGCGCAGCGCGTCCCCCTTGCCTGTTCCCTGCTGCGACACCACCATGATGTCGGGCCGGTAGCTGCGCGCGGTGATCACTGTCGCATCGGTCGATCTGCCGTCGACCAGGATTATCTCGTCGACGTCATCGGCAATCTGCTCGAGTACCCACGCGATGTTGCGCGCCTCGTTACGGACCGGGATGACGAGGCTGACCGTCATCGTCGACGCGGCAGGCGGGCGACCCGCCGCCCCGCGCGAGGTTTGGTCGCCGTCGATCAACGCGGTGGCCCGCATCGCCGCGGTCGTGTCATGCCCGTTCTGCGCCGCCAGTTCAGTCACCGCTCGACTCCCATCTGTACCGGGTCAGATTCCCGTGGTTCGGACCAGCCCGCCGCGGCTACAGGGGTGCAATCAGCACATTCGACTGCAAACCTTGCTGCATTCGCTACAGCGACAGATCGTGGCTGTTCGGCGTTAGCGCGGGACGCTATCAGCGCACCTATGAGTGCGCTAGGCAAAGTTTCTCAGGGCCAGCTAACCAATTCGGAAGGTTTGCTGACAATCGACATCGGCGTCAATGGCGGTGTATATTTGTCCTGGTAGGCCGCGTTACCGTGGCAGTTCATGAGACAAGTTGCTCGATGATGTCGCGCATGCACGTGCCGGTGTGTGCAGAAATAGCAAACAGATGACAATTAAAACGAAGTGTCGACTGTTACCAAGATCACGAATTGACGGGAGTTGCCATTACTGCGCCCAGCACCGAGATATTGCGGTGAGGCAAACCCGCGAGCCGTGGCAAACGGTGCCGGTGAACGTCAGCTTTCCAGCTTGTAACCCAGGCCGCGGACGGTCACCAGATGCACCGGGTTGGCCGGGTCCGTCTCGATCTTGCTGCGCAGTCGCTTGACGTGCACATCGAGGGTTTTGGTGTCGCCGACATAGTCGGCGCCCCACACCCGGTCGATGAGCTGCCCGCGCGTGAGCACCCGTCCGCTGTTGCGCATCAGATATTCCAGAAGGTCGAATTCCTTGAGCGGCAACGTGATCGGTTGACCGTTGACGCTGACCACGTGCCGGTCGACGTCCATCCGCACCGGCCCGGCCTCCAGCACCGCGTCGCCGACGCCGATGTCGTCGTTGTCGGCGCCACGGCGCAGCACGGCCCGGATCCGGGCGATCAGCTCGCGTGCCGAGTACGGCTTGGTGACGTAGTCGTCGGCGCCGAGTTCCAGTCCGACCACCTTGTCGATCTCGCTGTCGCGGGCGGTCACCATGATGACCGGGACGCTCGACCGCGACCGCAGTTGCTTGCACACGTCGGTGCCGCTCATCCCGGGCAGCATCAGGTCGAGCAGCACGATGTCGGCGCCGGCACGGTCGAATTCGGCCAGTGCGGCCGGCCCGTCGGTCACCACGGTGGTCTCGAAGCCCTCTTTACGCAACAGAAAGGCCAGGGGATCAGCCAGGGACTCCTCGTCCTCCACGATCAGCACGCTGGTCATCGATGCATCAGCCCTCTCGCTCTTCGGGATCGTCGGCACCGCCGGCATCGTCGCCGCGGTGATAGGCAGGAATGGACAGCGTGAATGTCGAACCGGTGCCCGGCTGGCTCCACAGTCGGATCTCGCCGTTGTGATTGGCGGCGACGTGTTTGACGATCGCCAACCCGAGTCCGGTGCCGCCGGTGGCCCGGGACCGCGCCTTGTCGACGCGGAAGAACCGCTCGAACACCCGCTCCTGGTCTTCGGGGGCGATGCCGATGCCCCGGTCGGTGACCGCGATCTCGATGTTCCCGCCGCGCCGCCTGCGGCTGATCGAGACCGAAGAACCGTTGGGCGAGTAGGCGATTGCGTTGGACACCAGGTTCGCGATCGCCGTCACCAGCAGCGTCTGGTCGCCGAGCACCTGGAAGCCGGTCGGCGCGTCGGTGGTGATCGCGATGTCGGCGTTGTCGGCGGCCACCTTGTGCCGTGACAGCGCCTCGGAGACCACGGTGTCGACGTCGACGGCCTCCAGGTCGGGCAGCCGTTCGGCGCCCTGCAACCGGGACAGCTCGATGAGCTCGCCGATCATGTCGGCCAGCCGCACCGACTCTGCCACCATCTTGCCTGCGAAGTGTTTGACGGTGTCCGGGTCGTCGGCCGAGGCCAACACAGCCTCGGCGAGCACGCTCATCGCACCGACCGGGGTCTTGAGCTCGTGACTGACGTTGGCCACGAAATCGCGGCGGGTCGCTTCCATCCTGGCCTGCTCGGACTGGTCGCTGACGTAGATGACGGCGAACCGCTGATTCCGCTCGGTGAGCGCCAGGACATGCCCGCGGACCGACATCCCGGACCGGCCCGGGCGGGGCACCCGGCGGGGTGCGAGGTCGAAGTTCGTCGGCGCGCCGGTGGCCAGCGTGCGTTGCGCGGCCTCCCAGGCCTGGTCGTCGAGCAGCCGGTCCCGCACCAGGCCCAGTTCCTGGGCGCGGTCGTTGGTGTAGACGACGTCGCGGAACGTGTCGACGACGGCGATGCCGGCCGGGGCCTGCGAGACGATGAACCCCAACATCTGCGACACCGTGAGGCCGGATTGTTCGGTGGACCGCCGTTCGCGGCGATCGCGGAGTCGGGGCACCACCCGTACTCCGAACGTCACACCGACCGCCAACGCGAGCAGTGCCACGACCGCTGCGAGCAGCAGCGCCGATACGACACTCACGGGCAGATCGTACGCATATCGGTGAACGTCATCCCAGCGGCGAGCGGCCGAAACTGGACATGTCACAAAGTCGGAGACCGATGTTCGGTCCCGCGTCCCGCGCTGTTCACCTGGCGTTCGCCCGGCTGCCGGGATCGGCCTACTTGGCGCCCTGCGCGGCCACCGCCGCCGCCCCGGCGGCCGCAGCCTCCGGATCGAGGTAGCTGCCGCCCTTGACGGTCGGCGTGAGGTTCTCGTCGAGGTCGTACCGCAGCGGGATGCCGGTCGGAATGTTCAGGCCGACCACGTCCTCGTCGGACATGCCGTCGAGGTGCTTCACCAACGCGCGCAGCGAATTGCCGTGCGCGGCGATCAGCACGGTCTTACCCGCCTTCAGGTCAGGAACGATCACCTCGGTGAAGTACGGGACGAACCGGTCGACCACGTCCTTGAGGCATTCGGTCAGCGGGGCGCCGCCGGGGATGAAGGCGTAGCGGGGGTCGCGGTCCTGGCTGAACTCGCTGCCCGCCTCGATGGGTGGCGGCGGGGTGTCGTAGCTGCGGCGCCACGCCATGAACTGTTCCTCGCCGTACTTCTCTTTCGTCTCGGCCTTGTTGAGGCCCTGCAGCGCGCCGTAGTGGCGCTCGTTGAGGCGCCAGTCGCGGTGCACCGGGATCCAGTGCCGGTCGGCTTTGTCGAGCGCGATGTTGGCGGTGGTGATGGCCCGGCGCAGCAGCGAGGTGTACAGCACGTCGGGAAGACGGTCCTGGGCCTTGATGAGTTCGCCGGCGCGCGCCGCTTCGTCCCTGCCCTTGTCGGTGAGGTCGACGTCGACCCAGCCGGTGAACAGGTTCAGCGCGTTCCACTCGCTCTCACCGTGGCGGAGCAGGATCAGCGTCGCGGTATCTGCCATTTCCTGATCCTCTCACGGAAGGGTTCAGTCGTCGCCGATGAGATGCTCGAACGCGGCCAGGTTCTGCAGCGACTCGCCGCGCGAGACCCGCCACTCCCACTCCTTCTGGATGGAGGTGCGAAAACCCAACTCCAGCAACGTGTTGAAGTCCGAGTCGACCGCCTCCAGCACCTGCCCCAGCACGCGGTCGATCTCGTCGGGGGTCACCGAGGCCAGTGCCATCCGGCCGACGAGGTAGATGTCGCCGACGTTGTCGAGGGTGTAGGCGACGCCGTAGAGCCTGCGGTTGCGTTTGAGCAGGAACCGGTAGACGCCTTCGTGGTTCTCGTCGGGCCTGCGGCACACGAACGCCTCGACGCGCACCGAATGCTCGCCGATGGACAGCATGGTGTTGGTCTTGAGCTTGCGCTCCCCCGGCAGCGCGACCACCAGCCCGGGCAGCCCGCCGGCCGCCCCGTCGTGATGGGTGTACTCGAGGTCGTGCTCCTTGAGCGTCCGCTCGACGAGATCCCGGACGGCCGCTGTGCTGTC
>NZ_BCRS01000075.1 GCF_001552715.1 Mycolicibacterium vaccae NBRC 14118 = CIP 105934
CCCCGCCGCGGCGGCGGGCCCGCTCGGCGGACTCCGCGAGTTCGGCAGCGACCGCCTCATCCGGGGCGCCGGTGGAGTGGGCACGGTGCCAGGCGCCGTGCTCGCCTGCCGACGGACCGGTGATCACGCCGGCCAATGCGGCGTGCACCTGTCGCCGTTCGGCCAACAGCGCGTTGCGATAAACCGCGGAACGTACCAGCGGATGCCGAAAACGTAAGCGGGATCCGATGGTGATCAGTCCGCTGCGCTCCGCGGGAACGCTTGCGTCGGTGTCGATGTGGAGTTCGGTCGCCGCCGCCCACAGCCATGCCGGATTGCCGGTCGGCTCGGCGGCTGCGATGAGCAGCAGGGTCCGAGACGCCGGCGGCAGCTCCCGCAGGCGCTGCTCGTACTCCCTTTCGATCCGCCGCACGACCGATGCCGCGGCCGTGAGCCCGTACCCGCCTGCCAACGTCGCGGGCGCCATCGCGTGCCGCAGTTCGAGCAGCGCCAACGGGTTTCCGCCCGCCTCGGCCAGGATGTTCTCCCGCACGTCGTCGTCGAGTTGGCCCGGCATCACCTCCGACAGCAGGGTGAGGGCGTCGTGGTAGGCGAGCCCGCTCAGAGTCAGCTCGGGCAGTCCGTCGAGCTGGTGATCGGTGCCCGGTGTGCGGGTGGCGAAGATCATCACCACCGGATCGGCGAGCAGTCGGCGGGCGGCGAACGTCAGCGCCTGCAGCGACGCGCGGTCCACCCACTGGGCGTCGTCGACGATGCAGACGGTCGGGCGCTCCGCGCCGGCGTCTCCGAGCATCGTAAGTACGGCCAGATTCACCAGGAGGCGATCCGGTGCGGCGCCTTCGCGCAGGCCCAGGGCGACGCGCAGCGCGTTCTTCTGCGGGTCCGGCAGGCGGTCGATGTGTGCGAGCAGTGGGCTGCACAACTGCTGCACCCCGGCATAGGCGAGTTCCATCTCGGACTCCGCACCACTGACCCGGATGGCACGGAGGCCGTCCGCCCCCGTCAGGACCTCGTCGAGCAGGGCGGTCTTCCCGATACCGGCCTCGCCGTGGATCACGAGGACCCCGCTCGCCCCGGAGCGCGCGCGGTCACACAGTTCCGCGAGCCGCCGCTGCTCGTCCTGACGTCCGACCAGCGCGCTGCCCCAGGCCCTCGAGCCCATGCGCGATCTTGACATGCCGGGGCGGCGGCGGCGACCGGAATGGGATCCCGGACGGCCCGACCACGGGATCGCCCGGTTCCGGCAGAACCCGGGGTTTTCCCGGGGTGAACGCGCCGGCCGGAGGTGTGGGATCGGTGCATCCGAGTTGTGCTGCTTCATCCACGAGGGGAATTCACCGATGACCCGTGCCGGGACCGTCCACCAAGCGACGTACGACCTGCTCCGAACGCTGGGGCTGACCACACTGTTCGGGAACCCGGGGTCCACCGAACAGACCTTTCTGCAGGATTTCCCCGACGACTTCACCTACGTGCTGGGCCTGCAGGAGGCCTCCGTACTGGCGATGGCGGACGGCTTCGCCCAGTGCACGGGCAAGCCCGCGCTGGTCAATCTGCACACCGCGGCCGGCACCGGCAACGCGATGGGCAGCCTGGTCGCCGCGTACCGGGCCAACACGCCACTGATCGTCACCGCGGGCCAGCAGACCCGCGAGATGTCGTTGTGCGACCCGTACCTGAACAACCCCGAGGCGACGGTGATGCCGCAACCGTGGGTGAAGTGGGCCTACGAACCGGCGCGGGCCGAGGACGTGCCCGCGGCGTTCATGCGCGCCTACGCGGTGGCGACCCAGCCGCCGGCAGGCCCGGTGTTCCTGTCCATCCCGCTTGATGACTGGAACGCGCAGGCTCTGGGACCGGCCGTGGTCCGCACGGTCAGCCACCGCGTCCAGCCCGACGCCGAACGGCTGCGCGAGTTCGCCGCCCGGATCAGCCGGGCCGAGCGGCCGCTGCTGGTACTCGGCCCGGAGGTGGACCGCGCCGGCGCCTGGGACGCCGGTATCGCCTTCGCGGAGAAGCTGTGCGCGCCGGTCCGCGGCAGCGCACTGTCGGACAGGTGCTCGTTCCCCGAGGACCACCCGCTGTACGCCGGTCCGCTGCCGCTCACCATCGCCGGGGTCTGCGACGCGCTGACGGGCTACGACCTGGTGATCGTGATCGGCGCGCAGGTGTTCCGGTACTACCCCTTCGTCCCTGGTGATTACGTGCCCGAGGGCACCGAGGTCCTGCAGATCACCGCTGATCCCCACCTTGCCGCGACCGCGCCGGTCGGGGACAGCCTGCTCGGCGACATGGGCACCGTGCTCGAACAACTCCAGCATCTCGTCGAGGTCCCGGACGACCGCAAGGCCCCGCCCGGCCTGAGCCGGGGCTCTGTCGACCTGCCGGTGGCGTCGGCGCCACTGCTGCCCAACGACGTCTATGCGGCACTCAGTACGGTCAAACCCGAGGACGCCGCAGTGGTGATGGAGTCGACCTCCACGCTGGCCGACCTCATCAAGTGGTGGCCCACCCGGCGGCCGGGCAGCTTCTTCGCCACGGGCAGTGGCGGTATCGGCTGGGGAGTGCCCGCAGCGGTCGGCATCGCGCTCGGGGACCGGGCCCGTGGGGTCAACCGGACCATCGTCGCCTCGATCGGCGACGGCTCGTTCCAGTACTCGATACAGGCCATCTGGACGGCGGCGCAGCACAAGCTGCCCATCGTGTTCGTGGTGCAGCGCAACGGCGAATACGCGGTTCTCAAGTCGTTCGCGCTTCTCGAAAAGACACCGAATGTACCGGGTATGGACCTACCCGGACTCGACATCGCCTCCCTGGCCGCAGGTTTCGGCTGCCGGACGGCGACGGTGGAGGGCACCGAGGACCTCGTCCAGAAGTTCAAGGCGGCACTGGCTGCCGAGGGGCCCACCGTCCTGGTGGTGCCCACGCAGCCCCAACTGCCGTTCCTCGGGTGAGCGATGCCGGTCTACACCTGCACGACGGCGCAGTCGACACTCAGCGCCGACATCAAGGCCGCTCTGGCCGCGGAGATGACCAGGATCCACTCGACGGTCAATCACGTGCCCGGCACGTACGTCAACGTCGTGTTCCACGAGTTGGCGCCCGAGGACGTCTACACCGACGGGCGACCCGCACAACCGCTGCTGATCAACGGATGGGTGCGGACGGGACATCCCGAAGCGCAGACCAGTCAGTTGGTGGCCGAGATCGCCGCCGCGGCGACCCGGGTCACCGGCATTCCCGCCGACCGAATCCTGGTCGTGATCCAGAACAGTCCAGCACATTTCGCGATCGAAGGCGGCCGGGTGCTGCCCGCCCCCGGTGAAGAGCAAGCGTGGCTGCGCGCGCAGCAGGAAGCGAAGTGACATGTCCACCAACATCGCGCAAGCCCCGACCGGCACGGAACCCACTGCCCTGCAGCGGTTTGCCGCGGCCGCTGCGGCGCACGGCGACGTGATCACCGACGTGGGCGTGCTGGCCGACCGTGGCCGCGACTACTGGGGCGTCGGGGGAGTGGCGGGCCTGCTGCTGCGCCCGCACGGCCGGGCCGACATCGCACCGATCATGCGGCTGGCCTGCGCGCACAACGTGGCGATCGTGCCGCGCGGCGGAGCGTCGAACTGCTCGGGCGGGATGATGGCCGCGCCCGGGCGTGTCCTGCTCGACCTGTCCGGGCTCGATCGAATCCTGCACATCGATGCGCAGTGCCGTTGCGCGCGTGTGGAACCCGGCGTCGTCAACGCCCACCTCCAGACGGCTGCGGCGCCGTACGGATTGTGCTTCTCTCCCGATCCCGTGTCGGCGGATCTGGCCACCGTGGGCGGGAACATCATCGAGAACGCGGGCGGCCCGCACGCGTTGAAGTACGGCGTCACCTACAACCACATCCTCAGCGTCGACGTTGTCCTGCCCGACGGGTCGACGGTCACCTTCAGCGCCGACGACGAAGGCCCCGACCTTCTCGGCGTACTCATCGGATCGGAGGGCACGCTGGGGATCATCACCGAGGCCACTGTCGCGCTGCGGCCGGTCGCCGAGGTCACCCACACTCTCATGGGCGCGTTCGCCACCGCCCGCGAAGCCGCCGACACCATCGCCGCGATCATCGCCACCGGTGTGGTGCCCGCCGCGGTGGAGTGGCTCGACCGGGCGGGAATCGCAGGGCTGCAACAGTTCTACGACACCGGCTATCCGCTCGACGCCGATTCCATCGTGCTGATCGACGTCGACGGCACCGCCGCGGAGGTGTCCCATGACCAAGCGGTCGTCGAGCGTGTGCTGCGTGAGCGCGCCACCGAAGTGCGCATCGCCGAGGGCGACAAGGACCGCGCCGCTCTGTGGTTCGGCAGGCTCAACGCGCCGCACTCGGTGGTGCGTAGCGGCAAGGGCTTCTTCATCGGCGACGTCACCGTGCCCCGCGATCGGATCCCCGAGATGCAGGAGGCCATCCAGGCCACCGCCGCGCGCCATGCCGACGGCCTGTTGTTCATCGCGGTGTGCGGTCACGCCGGTGACGGTGACCTGCACCCGACGACGTTCTACGACCGGGACAACCCGCTGGCGGCGTCCGCGCTGGAAGCGGCCAACAACGAAATCATCGAAGCCGCACTGGAACTGGGCGGCACCATCACCGGCGAGCACGGTGTCGGCACCGAGAAGATCCAGTTCATGCCCAAGCGGTTCACCGCGGTCGAACTCGCCGCCCAACGCGCGATCAAGCAGGCGTTCGACCCCGCCGGACTGCTCAATCCCGGCGTCATGTTGCCCGAGCGAAGCCCCGACGAGCCGGATGCCGAACAGTTCGGTGCCGCGGTCCGTGCTGCCCTGGCCGGTGGTGTCACCCCCGATCCGGACGCCCCGCTCGCCGTGGGCGACAACGCCGACATCACCGTCAATCTCGGCAACCTCAGCCTGCTCGTCGGCGCCGCCGCCACCATCGAGTCGGTCAACCGCCACCTCGACGAGCACGGAGTCGCGTGCGCTGCGATCCCCACCACCGGAGGGGAACGCAGCGTCGGAGAACTGGTGGCCACCGCCGCCGGCCCCGAACGGGACCGCATCAGGCACGCGCTGCTGGGCGCCGACGTCACGGTCGTCGACGGTCAGAGTCCCGCGCGGTTCGGCGCCGAGACCATGAAGGACGTCGCCGGATACGACACCAAACGGCTCTATATCAGTGCGCACGGCGCGTTCGGGGCGCTGGTCGCCCTCATCTTCAAGATCAACGTCACCGGCTGACCGGACGTGTGCCGGTGCCCCCGGTCAGCTTCCGTAGAGGCGCAGAGCCCGCGCGGCGGCGGTGGCCACGTCTCCGCTCAGTCGGGTGATCGGTGGGCCGCCGCGTTGGTGGATCACGTTCGCGAGCACGATCACGTAGGTGTCCGAGCCGGGGTCCAGCCACAACGTCGTCCCGGTGAAGCCGGTGTGGCCGAAGCTCCCGACGGGGAAGATCGTGCCGCGGGGCCGGGAATGCGCGGTGTCGATATCCCACCCGAAGCCGCGCAGGTTCTGTCCCGGTATGGCCGGATAGTGCACGCCGAGTGCGTCTTTGGCGTTCGCCGCGTCGATCTGCCCCGGATGGCGTCCTGGCTGCTGCGGGGTCGTCATCAGCTGCGCGGTGGATCGGGTGAGTGGGAACATGCTGGGGCGGCCGGCGAGGAGGTCGAGCAGGCCCTGGGCGTACAGGCCGAGATCGTGCACGGTGGAGAACACCCCGGCGCTGCCGGTCGCGCCACCCATCCGGCGCGCCGTCGGGTCGTGCACCGTCCCGCGCAGTGGATGGCCGAAGTCGGGGTTGATGCCCGGGGTGTCCTCGTCGAGCGCGGTGGGCGCGATGCGTGACAACAGGTCGGTGTTCCATGTGCCCGCCGGGCACTCGCGGGCTGCCGGAGCGTCGGGATCGGCGACGATCGCGGTGCCCCGGATCTGGTGTGGTCCACAGGCTTTGGCTGCGGGGAGGTATCGGGTGTCCGGCATGCCCAGTGGAGCGAAGACGTGGTCTCGGGCATAGGTGTCCACCGACCGGCCGGTGAGTTTCTCGACGATCGCGCCGAGCAGGATGAAGTTGATGTCGGAGTAGTGGAACTGCTCTCCCGGTTCGTACACCACCCACGCGCCGAGGGCGCGGCGAAGACCGTCGGCTTTGTCCGCCCGGTCCAACCCCCACGGGCCGTCCATGCTCAGATCCCCGGCGATGCCCGAGGTGTGCGTCAGCAGCATGCGCAGCGTCACCCGGGCCCGTCGCGGGTCGTTGTGCGGGTTGAAACCGGGCAGATAGGTCTGCACGGGCTCGTCGAACTTCAGCCGGCCCTGTTCGGACAACTGCATGACGGCCGGCGCCGTCGCGACGCTCTTGGTCAGCGACGCCAGGTCGAAGAGGGTGTCCTCGGTCATCGGCTCGGCAGGCGCGGGCGCCCCGTCCAGTCCGGGTTCGCCGGCGAGCTTTCGCTGCCCGAAAGCCTGCCGGAACACGATCTTTCCGCCGTGCCCGATCAGGACGACCGCCCCGGGGAGCCGGTGTGCCGCGATCGCGTCGGTCACCAGCTGGGCGACGGGGGCGAATTCAGGCGCGGCCGGTACGGGCGGCGTCGTGGTGGGCACCGTGGTGGTAGGCACGGACGTCGTGGGAGCGGTTGTCGGGGGAGCTGCGGTGGGCGGTTGCGCGGGGTGGCTGCACGACGGAACTGCGGCGAGGACGACGAGAACCGCTCCCGCTCCGCAGGCCCGGGCCATGCGCGATCCTGGCACCGTCACCTGGTTGACGGTAGCCGTCGCCTCGTGCCGCCGCACCGACCCTGAAGCGGCGCGCCCGGCCGGTCTCAGTGGCCGCGGGTGAACTGTTCGACGAGCTGATCGAGGCGGTCCGGCTCGGCGCCGGGACGGAGCCGAGCAGCACGGTCGAGGGTGGCGAGTCCGTGCAGCGCGGCGAAGAACACCTCGGTGAGAGTGTCGGTGTTCTGCGTGTCGGAGACCCGGCCGACCGCGCGGCGCAACTCGGCGAAGGCCGCCTTCAGCGGCGGCGGTGTGTCAGCGGCGGCGAACCGCAAGGTGGTCGCGCGGGTGAACATCGCGTCGTAGACGGCCGGGTGGTCGCGGGCGAAGTCGAGGTATGCGCGTGCGACCCGGGCCAGCGCGTCCCGCGGTGGGCCGTCGTCGGCGCCGGCGGCCCGGATCGCCTCCGTCAGCTCACCGAACCCGTCGAGGGCGACGGCCTCGGCGATCTGTTCCATACCGGCGAAGTGCTTGTAGAGGACGGGCTGGCTGTACTCGATCTCGGTCGACAGCCGGCGCGTGGTGACCGCGTCCCAACCATCGGCTTCGGCCAGCCTGCGCGCCGTGGCGATGATCAGCCGTCGTCGTGCGGCGCGTTCACGTTCGCGGCGGTCTTCGGCGGCCATACCGGAGACTAGCATCGCTAGAAGTTCTAGCGCCGCTATTGACCGGACGGGGATCCAGGGTTAGCGTTGCTAGCACTTACTCCTGAGGAGACGTCGACATGGTCCTCGGTCACATCACCAGCGCGGCCGCTCTGATCGCGGTCCTGGCCACTGCGGTGGTCTACGGCACGGATGTGTTCTGTGCGATCGTCGTGCGACCGGCGATGGCGCGCGTCGACGACGGTGCCCTGGTCGCGGTGATGGGGAACATGCACCGATTCGGCGACCGGCGGATGCCGGTGCCCGGGGTGATCGGGATCGTCGCCGCGGCGACGACCGCGGTGCTGGCCACGATCACCACCCAGTGGGCGCAGGCGATCGCGGCAGGCGCGGCCCTGGTCCTGCTGTCGGTCTGGATCGTGCTCTACGCACGGGTGAGCGCACCGATCAACCGGCAATTGACCGCGGCCGCCACCGCCGGCGAGTCGCTACCGGAGGGCCGTGCGCTGCAGGCCCGGTGGGAACGAATCATCGACGCCCGCGCAGTGCTGCAGGGCCTGGCGGTGGCCGCCCTGTGCGTGGCGCTGACAGTCTGACGGGGGATCTGAGTGGCTGAATCGATTGCAGGACAACAGCGTTGGTGGATCTCCGGCTACCCGCTGACAGCGCAGGAGCATTCACCATGACGACCACCATCACCATGGCCATCGGCTACGTCCTCGCCGGACTGATCGCGGCGGCCATCATCTTCGTCGGGGCCCGCTTCCTCGTCGCGCCGCGCGTCGCCGCCGCCGGATACGGGGTGCAGCCGGATCTCGGGCAGCCGTCGGTCGGCGCCTATCTGAGCGTCAAGGGCGTCCGCGACATCGCTTCGGGACTGTTCGTCCTGATCCTCATGGCCGCGGGCGCGACCCACCTGCTGGGCTGGCTCATCCTGGCCGCGACGGTCATCCCGCTGGCCGATGCGGCCATCGTGCTGCGCCACGGAGGCCCCGGGTCCATCGCCTGGGGAGTGCACGGCGGCACCGCCGGCCTGATGCTCGTGACCTCTGCGCTGCTGCTCCTCTGACGAGGAGTTCAGACGGCGGCGGCGACCGCTTCCTGCAGACCCCGGGTCGCCAACTGGTCGGCCAGCTCGTTGTCGGCGATCCCCGAGTGGCCCTTCACCCAGAACCACTCGACGCGGTGCTGCGCGCAGGCGATCTGCAGCCGCTGCCACAGATCGACGTTCTTCACCGGCTGCTTGGCGGCGGTCAGCCAGCCGTTGCGCTCCCAGCCGAACACCCATTTGGTGATGCCGTTGCGGACGTAGGTGCTGTCGGTGTGCAGGTGCACGACCACGGGCCGGGTCAGCGCCTCCAGCGCCATGATCGGCGCCATCAGCTCCATCCGGTTGTTGCTCGTCGTCCCGGGTTCACCGCCGAACATCTCGCGCACGTGCGCGCCCCGGCGCAGCACCGCACCCCAACCGCCGGGGCCCGGGTTGGGCCGGCAGCCACCGTCGGTGTGGATGACGACGGGGTCCTCGGTGGACTCGTTCATGGGGTCCGAGGATAAGGGGCCGAGATCATCGCCGTCCGGAGCGACATCCCGAACCCGAGGTTCCGCAGCGTGGTGATCCGCCGGCCGGGCTGCACCGCCGGTTTCACCGCGGAGGTGCGATCGCCGAAGAACGATGCGGTCGCGTCGATGTCCGCGACCACGTAGGTGATGCCCCACAGCGTCGACGGTCCCTGCCCCGCGGCCGTGGGGGACCCGACGACCTCGAGGATCACCTCTCCCAGCCGGAAGAAGATCTGGCGGATCGGGCGGCCGCCCAGCTCGGCGTCGCGCTCGCGTCGTGGTTGCACACCCACGGCCGCCAGGGAACCCACCGTCCGGTCCAGGTTCGGTGACATGAGTACGACGTGGTCGATCGCGGTCACACCGTTGGCGTGTGCGGCGGGAGTGGCCGGGCCCGCGTGCGAGCCGGTGGTCGGGATGCCGTCGAGGTCGTCACGACCCGGCGGCCAACCCCGCAGGGACCAACCGACGATGCCCGCGCCGTGGTCGCGGCCGACCAGCCGCAGGCGCACCCCACCGACGCGGCAGACGCCGTCCGGGTCGACGCTGAACCCGGCCTGCGCCCACGCGTCGGCCGGATCGGCGACGTGCACCGCGTCGACGGTGACAGGCAGGACGTCGGTCATAGGTGGCGCCCAGACTACGTCGCGGGGAGAACCACCGGACAACGCGCGGGCACCGCGCACTTGCCCTACGGTCGGGTTCAGGCGGTGGGTCGACAGCGAAGGCGGGTCTCGGGGTGGACGTGTCCAGAAGAGTTTTCGGCGGCCTCGCGCTGGCTGCCACCGCCGGGATCGTCGGCAGCGGGCTCGGCACGTCGGCGCACGCGGCGCCCGGCGGCGGTCCGGCCGCGGAGATCCGCGCCCGCAACGTGGTGCTGGTGCACGGGCTGTATGCGGACGGTTCGTCCTGGATCGACGTGGTACCGCACCTGCAGAACGCGGGCCTGAATGTGGCGGTGGTGCAGAATCCGCTCACCACGCTCGCCGACGCCGCGGCGGAAACGCGCAGAGTGCTGGCGCTGCAGCAGGGTCCGACGGTGCTCGTCGGCCATTCCTGGTCGGGGACCGTCGTCAGCGAGGTCGGCGGCGATCCGTCGGTCAGCTCGCTGGTGTACGTGGCCGCCCGCGCGCCCGACGCCGGCGAGGACTTCCCCGCGCTGGCGAAACAGTTCCCGACAGCGCCGGCGTCGGCCGGAGTCGTCGTGGCCCCGGACGGCTACGCCCAACTGAACGAAGCGGCATTCCTGTCCGACTTCGCCGCGGAAGTCCCCACGGAACGGGCCCGGGCGCTGTTCGCGGTGCAGGGCCGCAACCGCGCGACACTGCCGGCCGAGCGCACCACGACCGCGGCCTGGCGCGCCAAGCCGAGCTGGTATCAGGTCTCCACCCACGACCGCACCATCGACCCGGATCTGCAGCGCTTCCTGGCCCACCGGATGGGCGCGCACACAATCGAACTCGACACGTCGCACGTGTCGCTGATCACCAGGCCGCGCGAGGTGGCCACCCTCATTCTGGCGGCCGCCGGAATCGCGGTTTAGTCGTCCTTGTCGTCCTTGGATTTCGTGGACTTCGCGGACTTCGTGTCGGACTTGTCCTCAGAGTCCTTGTCCTCGGAATCGTCCTTGTCGTCCTTGGAGTCCTCGTCCTTGGAGTCTTCGTCGGAATCCTTGTCGGAATCTTTGTCGGACTCGCCGTCGTCACCCGACGAGCCGACGAACTCGAGCACGGCCCAGTGGCTGGGGGACAGCAGCACCGACCACTGGCCCTTCTTTCGGCCCAGCTTGAGCACGCCGTCGTCGAGATCCCACACGGTGTCGTCGTCGTGCTGGGACTCCTGACCATCGGAATAGGTGAGTTTGAATGCCATGGTGTCGGATGCCCGAAAGGACCGCGGGTTAATCCCGCGTGACGTCAGTCGGTCGTCGCGTGCGGGGCCCTGCCGAGGAACGTGTGCACGATGTCGTGCTGCCAGCCCGGCACGGTCATGCTCTCGACATCGACGAACCCGTTGCGTCGCAGTCGATCACGGAACTCCTCGGCGCCATCGAACTCGTTGACGCTGCGGCGCAGGTACCGGTAGAGACCGGCGTCGCCGGAACGCAGGCGCCCCGCCGGGATGATGATCGCGG
Organism: Mycolicibacterium vaccae NBRC 14118 = CIP 105934; assembly: GCF_001552715.1. Taxonomy (GTDB): domain Bacteria; phylum Actinomycetota; class Actinomycetes; order Mycobacteriales; family Mycobacteriaceae; genus Mycobacterium; species Mycobacterium vaccae. Next base: position 11,074 of record NZ_BCRS01000075.1, read on the forward strand.
TGCTGACCATGTTCCAGATGGCGGTCGCCCGCCGTGAGTCGCGCACCGAGTACTCGTGCACCGCGAGCACCGCTCCGGGCTTGAGCAGTTTCAACAGCGACCCGAGTACGTCGTCTCCGTCGTCCACGTTGCGGATCAGGTATGCGGCGAGAATGCCGTCGAACGCGCCGGTCACCCCCGCGTCATGGAGCGTCTCGGCGCGACTGTGCACGAACGTCACCGACGCCGGCCACGACTTCGCACGTGCCTGCGCCAGCATTCCCGCGGATCCGTCGACCGCGACGATATCGGCGTGTGGCGCCACGCTCAGCAACGCTGCGGTGGACAATCCTGTGCCGCAACCGATGTCGAGTAACCGCAGGCCGCGCCCCTGGTCGGGTAACTGCATCCGCTGTGCGGACAGGCGGAGATGCTCGTGATAGCCGGGGTTGGCGCCGACCAGGCCGTCGTAGGCCCGGGCCCCGGCGTCGAACGCATCGGGAACGTCGTAGCGCTTGTCGGTCATGTCGTGCGGGGCCGGTGTCGGTGGGCGCGCCGGTCCGGTGTGGTGCTCATATCAGGCCTTCCGCCGGCGCGATGTCCACACTCGTCATCAGCGCGAATTGTAGCTTCCATAGCCGTCGTTCACGGCGATACCGATGCTGCCGTTCACCCCGGTTTGCCGCGGCGCCTCCCGGGGCCGGTCAGCCGTCCCGACGCGGTCGCGGTGGGCCTGCACCGCGGCGTCGGCCCAGCTCCGGACGTCGTCGCGTACCCGCTGCGGCGCCGAATATGCGTACCGGCCACTTCGTCGGTGCGCCACAGGTATTCGAACCGCCGCCGGCGCGGTGTCCGGGAGTGGGTGGCGTTCGAACATCGGAGCGGGCCAGTAGTGTCGGTGTCAGCAGCCCCAGCGGCTGGCGCTCCGACAGCGAAGGATCCGGTGTGGCCCATTATCTGCTCGCCGTCAGCCCGCTGCGGGGGCACGTGATGCCGATCGTCAACGTAGGCGTCGGCCTCCAGGCCCTCGGACACGACATCTCCGTGCTGACGGGAGTGGAGTTCGCCGGCACCGTGCGCGACGCCGGGCTGCGGATGATCCCGCTGCCCGACAGCGTGCACATCGACGCGCCCGCGGGGACCCCCGCCCTGCTGCGGACGATGCCCGCCTCCGCGCGCCGGTTCTGGCTGGGCCGTGCGGAATTGGCCACGGTGTTCGCCGAACCCCTTGCCGCCGAAGCCGAGTCGCTGCGCCGGGTGCTGCGCGACGAGACGGTGGATGCGGTCGTCGCCGACATGACCTTCACCGGCGCGGTGCCCGTGCTGCTGCAGGACACGCCGCGGCCGCCGGTGGTGGTGTGCGGAGTCGCCCCGCTGACGATCTCCAGCAGGGACACCCCGCCCTTCGGCATGGCCTGGCAACCCGAGCCGGGCCTCGACTACCGTCAGATGACCACCGTCGCGCACCGGGTGATCATGCGCTCCAGTCAACGGCGGTTCAATCGTGCGCTGCGCCAAGCCGGTTCACCCGAGTCGCCGTTCTTCATCAGCGACTGGCCGCGGCTGGCCGACGGCCTGCTGCAACTGACGGTGCCGGAATTCGAGTACCCCCGCAGTGACCTTCCGGCGACCGTCGACTTCGTCGGCCCGCTGCTGCCCACCGGGCCCGAGGAGTTCGACCGACCGCCGTGGTGGGACGACCTGGAGCGTGCCGACGCGGTCGTCCACGTCACCCAGGGCACCTTCGACAACGCCGACCTGGACCAACTGATCGCCCCCACGCTGGAGGCGCTCGGCGGCCGTCGCGACCTGCTGGTCGTCGCCACCACCGGCGGCCGGCGCGGACAACACATGCGCGCCCGCGTCCCCGACAACGCCCGCATCGCCGAGTGGATCCCGTACTCGGCGCTGTTGCCGCACGTCGACGTGATGATCACCAACGGCGGCTACGGCGGCGTGCAGTACGCGCTCGGCCACGGCGTCCCGCTGATCGTCGCCGGGGAGACCTCGGACAAGGCCGAGGTCGCCGCGCGCGTCGACTACTGCGGCGTCGGCATCGACCTCAAGACCGCCAGGCCCGCCCCGGCGGCGGTCGGCGCCGCTGTCGACCTCATCCGCTGCGATGGCCGGTACCGCGCCGCCGCCGAGGCGATGCGCGCGGCGATCGCGGCCTCCACCCCGGTGGACGCGATCGCCAACACCCTCAAACGCCTCTGCGGTGCGTGATCAGAGCTTCGCGATGACGTTCTCGGCGAACATCTCCAGGTGGCGAATCTTCGCGTCCAGCGGCTCGGTGTCCTGGCCCGTGATGTAGGGGATGCGGAAACCGACGATGACATCGGTGACGCCCTTGTCCTCCAGCCGCTTGATGCCGTCGGCGGTGTAGGCGTCGATCGAGATCACGTGGATCTGGTAATCCGGGTTCTCGGCGGTGCCGGCCTCCTCACGGAACTGGCCGAGCTTCTTGATCAGGGTGTCGAGGTCCTCGGCGTCACCTCCGCCGTGCATCCAGCCGTCGTTGCGCGCGGCGCGGCGCAGCGCCGCGTCGGCGTGCCCGCCGATGAGGATCGGGACGGGCTTCGACGGCGCCGGGGTCATCTTCGTCTTCGGGATGTCGTAGAACTCGCCGTGGTACTCGAAGTAGTCGCCGGAGGTGAGGCCACGGATGATGTCGATGCACTCGTCCATCCGCTTGCCGCGCCGGGCGAACGGGACGTTCATCAGCTCGTAGTCCTCGGGCCACGGGCTGGTGCCGACGCCGAGCCCGAGCCGATTGCCGAACAGCGCTGCCAGCGAGCCCGCCTGCTTGGCCACCAGCGCCGGCGGCCGGATCGGGAGCTTCAGTACGAAGTGGTTGAAGTGCAGCTTGGTCGTCACCGCGCACAGCGCGGCGGTCAGCACGAACGACTCGATGAACGCCTTGCCCTCGAGGAACTCCCGATTGCCGTCCGGCGTGTAGGGATACTTCGAGTCCGATTCGAACGGGTAGGCCACGCTGTCGGGGATCGTCATCGCGTGATAGCCGGCGGCTTCGGCGGCCTGTGCCAACGGGATGTAGAACGTGGGGTCGGTCATCGCTTCGGCATAGGTGAAACGCACATCGCCTCCTGCTGGTCGGTGACCCGAATACTAGAACGTGTTCTAGTCCGGGGTGGCGGATTGTCTGGAGCCGCGCGAGCGCCGATCATGAACGGATGGGATTTCTGCTGCGGGCGGCGCTGACCGGGCTGGCGCTGTGGCTGGTGACACTGCTCGTCCCGGGCATCGAGTTCGTCGGCGGTGACAGCACAGCCGCGCGGATCGGGATCATCTTCGTGGTGGCGATTATCTTCGGGCTGGTCAACGCGGTCATCAAACCGATCGTGCAGATCATCTCGATCCCGCTCTACATCCTCACGCTGGGGCTGTTCCACATCGTGATCAACGCGCTCATGCTGTGGATCACGTCGTGGATCACCGAGCACACCACCCACTGGGGTCTGGCCATCGACCACTTCTGGTGGACCGCGATCTGGGCGGCCATCGTGTTGTCGATCGTGGGCTGGGGGCTGTCGCTGCTCGTCAGGGCGGACTGAGGCCATGCCCGAGCTGCCCGAGGTCGAAGCACTCGCCGATCATCTGCGCCGGCACGCGACGGGCCTACCTGTGGGCCGGGTCGACATCTCGGCGCTGTCAGTGCTCAAGACCTTCGATCCGCCGGTGTCGGCGCTGCAGGGCCAGGAGGTGATCGGCGCCAACCGGTGGGGCAAGTACCTCGGATTGCAGACCGCGGAGCTGCACCTGATCACGCACCTGTCCCGGGCCGGCTGGCTGCGCTGGTCGGACAAGCTGGCCCCCGCGCCGCTGAAACCCGGCAAGGGTCCGATCGCGCTGCGCGTCCACCTGGGACCGCCGGGGGAGTCTCCGGGTTTCGACCTCACCGAGGCCGGCACCCAGAAGCGGCTCGCCGTCTGGCTGGTCGCCGACCCGATGGCGGTACCGCAGATCGCCTCGCTCGGGCCCGACGCGCTGTCGTTGAGCGGGCAGGGGTTCGCGGACGTGCTCAGTGGGCAGTCGGGGCGGATCAAGACCGTCATCACCGATCAGAAGGTGATCGCCGGCATCGGCAACGCCTACAGCGACGAGATCCTGCATGTGGCCAAGCTGTCGCCGTTCGCCACGGCCAACAAGCTGACCGAAGCGCAGTCGGCGGCGCTGCACGACGCGATGATCTCGGTGCTGACCGATGCGGTGAGCCGCTCCGTGGGCCAGCAGGCGGCCACCCTCAAAGGCGAGAAGCGCTCGGGCCTGCGGGTGCACGCCCGCACCGGGCTGCCCTGCCCGGTCTGCGGGGACACCGTCCGCGAGGTCTCGTTCGCCGACAAGTCGTTTCAGTACTGCCCGACTTGCCAGACCGGTGGCAAGGTGCTCGCCGACCGCCGCATGTCGCGCCTACTCAAATGACCCGCCCCGCTCCCACGGGAAGCTCGCGGGCGATTACTCCTCAGTTGTCTAACCCGGTTATCCTGCCCGCATGACTCGGCAGAAGATCCTGATCACCGGCGCCAGCTCGGGCCTCGGTGCGGGCATGGCCCGGCAGTTCGCCGCCAAGGGCCGCGACCTGGCCCTGTGCGCACGGCGTGTCGACAACCTCGACGAGCTCAAGGCCGAGCTGCTGGCGGACTACCCGAACATCACGGTGGCGGTGGCCGCGCTCGACGTCAACGACCACGAGCAGGTGCCGAAGGTCTTCAACGAACTGCGCGAGGAACTCGGCGGCATCGACTGCGTCATCGTCAACGCGGGCATCGGCAAGGGGTATCCGCTCGGCGGCGGCAAGCTGTGGGCGAACAAGGCCACCATCGAGACCAATCTCGTTGCCGCGCTGGTCCAGATCGAGGCCGCGCTGGAGATCTTCAAGGCCGCGAACAAGGGGCATCTGGTGCTGGTGTCCTCGGTGCTCGGCAACGTCGGGGTGCCGGGCTTCAAGGCCGCCTACTCCGCCAGCAAGGCCGGGGTCACCTCGCTGGGGGAGTCGCTGCGCGCCGAGTACCCGTCCGGGCCGATCAAGATCACGGTGCTGGAGCCCGGCTACATCGAGTCGGAGATGACCGCCAAGGCCAACAAGACCCTGCTGATGGTCGACAACGAGACCGGCGTGAAGGCCATGGTCGAGGCCATCGAGAAGGAGAAGGGCCGCGCCGTCGTCCCCGGCTGGCCGTGGTGGCCGCTGGTGGAGGTCATGAAGATCATGCCGCCGCGCTTCGCCAAGTACTTCGCCTAACTGGGGGTTTCTTCCTGGCCCGGTGGTCCCGCGCTGAGAGCGCGATAAAAACTTGACGTGTCGTTGGGTTTTCCTAACAATCAGTTAGGTGAGTCCGGTACGGCGAGGGGAAACCTTTCCCATCCACAACCGCATCGGTGTACTGCGCGCGGAGCGACGGATGTCGCGGGCGCAGCTCGCCGAGCTGATCGACGTGAACCCCCAAACCGTGGGTGCACTCGAACGGGGCGACCACTACCCAAGCCTCGATCTGGCCTTCCGCATCTGTGAGGTCTTCGATCTGCCTGTGGAGGCGGTGTTCTCCCGAGAGCCCTTCGGGCCGCTGTCGACCGAGCTCTACCGCAAGGACGGACGACCGCAAGGAGGAAACGCGCATGCCTGACACCACGCTGATCGACCGATACCAGAACTTCCGCACCCGGCGCTTCCTGAAATACGAACGCACGTATGCGAACTCGCTGCCATCCTGGCGCACCCAACGCCGGCGTCGCATGCTCGTCGTCGGTCTCGCCGCGACGTTCGCTGTGATGGCGGTGGTCAGCGTGTTGTGTGCGTTAGGGTTTCGCGAGGCAGCGCTGGTCTGGCTGCCCGCCACGGCGATCTTCTTTCCGTTGTGGCTGATCCTGCAGATCGTCTCGGGCCGTCAGGGCGACGCGCCGCTGGCCACCCTCGACGAATTCGAACTGGCCCAACGCAACAGCGCCCGGTCGATCGGGCTGACCCTGACCCAGTACCTCATGCTCATCCCGATCGGATACCTGATCTTCGGATCCGTTCTCGCCGACGGCGCCGACACCGACATGGCCTACGCCGGCGGCCTGATGGCGATCACCGTGCTGCTGATCGGCGGCTGCGCGCCGGCGATGATCCTCGGCTGGACGCGCCCGGACCCCATGCCCGAGTGAATCGGGCGCGCTCGCGCACCCCTGATGGCGCGCAACGCGCCCGAATTCACGCGGTGCGGCCGCGCTCGGTTCGGTAGCGGCGCACCAGCGCGTCGGTCGACGAATCCGATTGGGTGGCCGGCGATGCAGCGTCGGTGAGCACCGGCAGCAGCGCCTTGGCCTGCGTCTTGCCCAGCTCCACACCCCACTGATCGAACGAGTCGATACCCCAGATCACGCCCTCGACGAACACCTGATGCTCGTAGAGCGCGATCAACTGCCCGACCACCGACGGCGTCAGCTTCGCCGCCAGGATCGACGTGCTCGGCCGGTTGCCCGGCATCACCTTGTGCGGCACCACATCCGGCGCGGTGCCTTCGGCGCTGATCTCCTCGGCCGTCTTGCCGAACGCGAGCACCTGGGTCTGTGCGAAGAAGTTGCTCATCAGCAGGTCGTGCATGCTGCCGGTGCCGTCGGCCGTCGGCAGATCATCGGTCGGCTCACTGAACCCGATGAAGTCGGCCGGGACCAGGCGGGTGCCCTGATGCAGCAGCTGATAGAAGGCGTGCTGGCCGTTGGTGCCGGGCTCGCCCCAGAAGATCTCACCGGTGGCGCTGCTCACCGGCGTGCCGTCGGCGCGCACCGACTTGCCGTTGGACTCCATCGTCAGCTGCTGCAGGTAGGCCGCAAACCGTGCCAGGTCGTTCGAATAGGGCAGCACCGCACGGGTTTCCGCGCCGAAGAAGTTGTTGTACCAGAGTCCGATCAGCCCCAGCAGCACCGGTGCGTTGGCCTCCAGCGGCGCGGTGCGGAAGTGTTCGTCCACCAGATGGAATCCGGCGAGGAACTCGGCGAAGCGTTCCCGGCCGATCACCGCCATCACCGACAAGCCGATCGCCGAGTCCACGGAATAGCGGCCGCCCACCCAGTCCCAGAAACCGAACATGTTGTCGGTGTCGATGCCGAAGTCGGCGACCAGCTTCGCGTTCGTCGACACCGCGACGAAGTGCTTGGACACCGCGTCATCGCCGAGCGCGTCGGTGAGCCAGCGCCGCGCCGCGGTCGCGTTCGTCAACGTCTCCAGCGTCGTGAACGTCTTCGACGCGATGACGAACAGCGTTGTGGCGGGATCGAGTCCGGTGAGCTTGGCGACCAGGTCGGCCGGATCCACGTTCGACACGAACCGTGCGGAAATACCGGCGTCGGCGTAATGGCGCAACGCCTGGTCGACCATCACCGGTCCGAGGTCGGAGCCGCCGATCCCGATGTTGACCACCGTGGTGATGCGCTCGCCGGTGGCGCCGCGCCACTCGCCGCTGCGCAGCCGGTCGGTGAAGTCACCCATCCGGTCCAGCACCTCGTGCACGTCGGCGACGACGTCCTGGCCGTCGACGGTCAACGACGCATCGCGCGGCAGCCGCAGCGCGGTGTGCAGCACCGCGCGGTCCTCGGAGGTGTTGATGTGCTCACCGGCGAACATCGCGTCGCGCCGGGCCGGTAACTCCGCGGCCTCGGCCAGATCCACCAGCAGGCGCAGCGTCTCCTGGGTCACGCGGTGCTTGCTGTAGTCGATGTAGAGGTCCCCCACGGTCAGCGCCAACTCGGTGCCGCGCGCGGGGTCGTCAGCGAAGAGCCCGCGCAGGTCCCGGTCGGCGAGATCGTCGTAGTGGCGGGACAGCGACTGCCATGCGGGTGTGCCGGTGATGTCAGAACCCATGCGGTGAACCCTAGTGCGGACGCGCGGCCGAAGGGGTAAATGATGGAGGCATGGATACTTCCGCGCTGCTGGCATCCGTCCCGACCGGGCTGTGGATCGGCGGTGAGGAACGTGCGGGCAAGTCGACGTTCAACGTGCTGGATCCCAGCGACGACGAGGTGCTGACCTCGGTCGCCGACGCCACCGCCGACGACGCCCGCGACGCACTCGACGCCGCGTGCGCGGTGCAGGCGGAGTGGGCGGCGACCCCTCCCCGCAAGCGCGGCGAGATCCTGCGGTCGGTGTTCGAGACGATCACCGCGCGCGCCGACGACATCGCCGCGCTGATGACGCTGGAGATGGGCAAGGTCGTCGCCGAGAGCAAGGGCGAGGTGACCTACGGTGCGGAGTTCTTCCGGTGGTTCGCCGAGGAGGCCGTGCGCATCGACGGCCGGTTCACGCCGAGCCCGGCCGGCACCGGCCGCATCCTGGTCACCAAGCAGCCCGTCGGCCCCTGCTACGCGATCACCCCGTGGAACTTCCCGTTGGCGATGGGCACCCGCAAGATGGGCCCGGCGTTCGCCGCGGGCTGCACGATGATCGTCAAGCCCGCGCAGGAGACACCGCTGACGATGCTGCTGCTGGCCAAGCTGATGGCCGAGGCGGGGCTGCCCAAGGGCGTGCTGTCGGTGCTGCCGACGAGCAACCCCGGCCCGGTCACCGAGGCACTCATCAACGACGGCCGGCTGCGCAAGCTGACCTTCACCGGATCGACCGGGGTGGGCAAGGCGCTGGTGAAGCAGTCGGCGGACAAGCTGCTGCGCACGTCGATGGAGCTCGGCGGCAACGCGCCGTTCATCGTGTTCGACGACGCCGACGTCGACGCCGCCGTCGACGGGGCGATCCTGGCCAAGATGCGCAACGGCGGTGAGGCCTGCACCGCGGCCAACCGGTTCCACGTCGCCAACGCGGTGCGCGAGGAGTTCACCGAGAAGTTCGTCAAGCGGATGAGCGAATTCACCCTCGGCAAGGGCCTGGACGAGAAGTCCACGCTCGGTCCGCTGATCAACGCCAAGCAGGTCGCCACCGTCACCGAGCTGGTGTCCGATGCGGTGTCGCGCGGGGCGACCGTCGCCGTCGGCGGTGTCGCACCCGGCGGGCCCGGCAACTTCTACCCGGCGACCGTGCTCACCGACGTCCCCGCCGACGCGCGCATCCTCAAGGAAGAGGTGTTCGGCCCCGTCGCACCGATCGCCGGGTTCGACACCGAGGACGAGGGCATCGCCGCGGCCAACGACACCGAATACGGGTTGGCCGCCTACGTCTACACGCAGTCACTGGACCGGGCGCTGCGGGTCGCCGAGGGCATCGAGTCGGGCATGGTCGGGGTGAACCGCGGCGTGATCTCCGATGCCGCGGCCCCGTTCGGCGGGATCAAGGAATCCGGCTTCGGCCGCGAGGGCGGCACCGAGGGCATCGAGGAATACCTCGACACGAAGTACATCGCGCTGACGAAGTAGTCACCTTCCGCGCCGAGCAGACACAAACTCCGGCGAGTTGCCGGCGACACGCCAGAGTTTGCGTCTGCTCGCGGGCGGGCGGTGACCCCGTCCGCGCGCCTGCCGGGTTCGTCGGCGCACGGCCCATAGACTTCCTTGCTCGGAGCAGCGAGGAGGGCCCTAGGACGTGACAGCCGTGAGTGCGGCGCCGGTCCGTGTGGGCCCACGGCGGTATGTCGGTCCGGGCCAAGCGATCCCGGCGCTGGACGGCATCAGGGCGATCGCCGTCGCGCTGGTGCTCGCCGACCACGGCGGTGTCCCCGGACTGTCCGGCGGCTTCCTGGGCGTCGACGTGTTCTTCGTCCTCAGCGGCTTCCTGATCACCTCGCTGCTGCTCGACGAAGTCGGCCGCACGGGCCGGGTCGGGTTGAAGGGCTTCTGGATCCGGCGGGCCCGCAGACTGCTGCCCGCGCTGCTGGTGATGGTGCTCGCCGTCGTGGCGTTGCGCGAGCTGTTCTCCGAGGAATCCACCGCGAACCTGCGCGACGACGCCGTCGCCGCATTCTTCTGGATGTCGAACTGGGTGTTCGTCGCGCAGGACACCGACTACTTCTCGCAGGGCGCACCGCCGTCGCCGCTGCAGCACACCTGGTCGCTGGCCGTCGAGGAGCAGTACTACGTGCTCTGGCCGCTGCTGATCGCGGGCGTCGTCGCCGCGCTTGCGGCGCTGGCGTACCGGCGCGGGGTGCCGCTGTCGCAGCGCGCCGTGCGCACCGCGGTGTTCGTGCTGGCCGCCGGTGGCGTCGCCGCGTCGGCGAGCGCCGCGATGGTCCTGTCGTCCGACGCGGCGCTCAACCGCGTCTACTTCGGTACCGACACCCGGGTGCAGGCGCTGCTCGTCGGCGCGGCCGCCGCCGCACTCCTGGTGCGGGACTGGCGCGGGTTGACCGCCGGGCTGGTGATCTTCCGGTCGCGGTGGGCGCGCTGGATCGCGTGGTGGCTGCCTGCCGTCGGGCTCGTGGTGCTCTTCACCGCGGCCCGGATGGCGACCGGCAGCGCCGAGGAGTTCCGCAGCGGCCTGCTGACGGTGGTCGCGCTGGCGGCGGTGCTCGTCATCGCCCCGGTGGCGCTCGCCCAGGACGGTCCCGTCGCGCGTCTGCTGTCGGCCGGTCCGCTGGTCGGGCTCGGCGCGATCTCCTACGGGGTGTACCTGTGGCACTGGCCGATCTTCCAGGTGATCAACGGCGAACGCACCGGAACCACCGGCTGGGAACTGTTCGCGCTGCGCTGCGCCGCCACACTGGCGGTCGCGGCGGTGTCCTGGTGGTTGATCGAACAACCGATCCGGGAGTGGCGGCCTGCGTTCGTGCCGATGCTGCCTCTGGCCGCAGCGACGGCCGCGACCGCGGCGGTGGTGACGATGACGGTGCTGCCGGTGCGGATCTCGACGGTGACCCCACCGCCGGGGCCGGAGGTGGACATCGCCGCGCTGGTCGGCGCCGAGGTGCCGGTCGAGGTGACCAGGCCGCCCAGACAGACCGCGCCGGGGGACCTGCGGGTGGCGGTGTTCGGTGACTCCATCGGCTGGACGTTGATGCGGTATCTGCCGGAAACCCCGGGCCTGCACTTCGCGGACTACACCACGATCGGGTGCGGCATCGCGCGCGGCGGGCCCTACGAGTACGTCGGTCAGGAGCTGCAGCAGAAGCCCGAGTGCGACGCGTGGCCGGCCCGCTGGACCCAGCGCATCGGCCACGAGAAACCCGACGTGGCGCTGCTGATCGTCGGCCGCTGGGAGGTCGTCGACCGGATGAACGAGGGCCGGTGGACGCACATCGGGGAGCCCGGCTACGACGCGTACCTGCGCGCCGAGCTCAACCGCGCGCTGGACATCCTGAGCTCGACCGGCGCCCGGGTGGTCGTCACGACCGAGCCGTACAACCGTCGCGCCGAGAAATCCGACGGCAGCCTCTACCCGGAGGATCAGCCCAAACGCGTGCAGCAGTGGAATGCGCTGTTGCGCAGCGTCGTCGACGAGCGGCCGAACGCCACCGTGCTCGACCTGAACAAGAAGCTGAGCCCGAACGGGTACTACCAGGCCCGGGTGGACGGCATCCGGGTGCGCAGCGACGGCGTGCATCCGACACCCGAGGCCGTGGAGTGGTTGACGCCGTGGCTGGTGGAGTCGCTCAAGTCCGAGTGAATCCGGCGCGCAACGCGACAGCAGGGGTGCTCGGGCGCGCCGTATTCGCCCGGGTCAGTAGCCGAGGCGGCCGCGGCCGAGGCGCAGCAGCAGCATGGCGAGGTTCTTGCCCTCTTCGCCGAGCACGCTGTAGCGCTCGATGACCTTCATCTCCCGGCTGTGCACCAGACGGGTGCCGCCGGAGGCCATGCGCGCCTTGCCGATCATCTGCGATACCTCGGTGCGGCGTTGGACGGCCTCGAGGATGGTCGCGTCGAGGCGGTCGATCTCCTGGCGCAGGTCGTCGATGTCAGGCACGTGGGAGGTTTCCGTCGTCATGTCGTTCTCCGATTCTCGTTGTGTCACTGGCCTGGTCCGATCCGCTGCAGGGGCCTCACACAAGAGACGAGCCCCGGATCCGGAAGCGGACCGCGGGGCTCTGGGAAGCAGCTACACCACGGGCACCGCTGGCCGGTACCCGTAGAAAAATCGCTGCTGCGCGTTGAGCACCCGAACAGTCTGCCACCACCGGCGGCGGCGGCGCAAAGAGTCCTGGGGTCGTCGGTGCGGCATTACGCAGGCGTCCGCGTCCTACTGCGACATGGACGCCTGTTTGCCGGTGGACCTGTCCAACCCCAACCGCAGCGGCAGAGCGGGCTATCCGACAGGTTGTTTACTGATTTAACCGCCATTAGCCAGTGGTGCTGTTTTAAGCTGCACGCTAGAACGCTCAGCGGTTGCCGACCAATACCTGGATTGCGGGAAAGTGCTGTTGAAACTGGAAAGCCGGTGGTCAATTTTGAGGATTGCCCGCGAGGCGACTCTGAGCATCGGTACGGTTCCCGCAGAAGCGAATTTGCGGGACGGCATGGTCGGGGGATTGTGGTGGGGGCAGATCGATTAGGGCGCCGCGCCTACGCGCAGCTCCCCGGGATCGCGATTGGTTCGCGGGCTTGTGCTGTTCGGCAGCTTCACGGCGATGTGCCGGGCCGGCGCAGCATATGACCCACCCCGTACTGACGACGACGGCCGCGACGATCGGTCGGCTCACTGGCCGTCGACCGACCGAAGCTCAGATTGCTTACGACGCGATGCATACTCCGAGCGTCACCAGGCCCGGCAGGACGATGTACCGGGGCCTCAAGAGTGCCGACGATCTTTCGGTCGCCGATGCCCGGCAACTGCTGGCGAACCGCGGCATCCGCACCGTGGCGACCAGCTACCGGCACGAGCACAGCATGAACGCCCTACGCGACCTGGTCGCGGCGGTCGGTGCTGCGGATAAGTTGGCGGTGGTCGGAATTCGGGACGGACCCGAGGGTTCCGACGTCCGCGATGTCGTGGTCGCCCGGCTGGACGTCGAGGCGGACTCCGTGGTGATCGACAGCGGTGCCGCTGCGTCGACCCCACCGCCCGACGATTTGTCCGGTGAACACACGACGGACATGTCCCTGGACGCCTTCATGCTCGCGTGGCGAGACGGCGGTTTCGAGTTGGCCGTCGCCGAGCTGGTGGCGAGCCCGGAAAGCCGCGCAGCGCCATGGCGGACACTGCGGCCGCGTCGCGAGGTGATTGCACCCGAACGTAGACGTCCGGTCCGCAAGCGGAGGTGAGGAGCTTCCGGTAGCCGAAGTTTCGCGATGCCGTCGTGATGGTGTCGTGGCGTTTGCTGCCCAGGCATCTGACGGCACGCGGGTGTGGATGCTTCATGGGCTGCGGAGCCGAGTCCTGCGCGCGCTCGGCGGTGGTGTCGGCATGGTGACGGGTGCGCCGCCTCAATTCGCCAGCGGGAATGCACACTGCGGCTATAGACACCCTATAGAGGGCAATCGCCGAACCAATCTGAAAAAAAGTGTTTGCTGTTGACGCGAGCGAAGATATAGTTCACCCATCGCGCAGGTGGTGCGCACCGCTCTGGCAGGGGGTTCAGGTGGAATCGAGCAAGTTGGTCGCACCGCTCGGCGCGGGCATTCTCGCGCTGGGTGTCGGGTTGCTGGCAGTGGGTGGATCCGGAGTGGCCGCGGCGTCACCGGACGGCTCGTCCTCGAGTTCGGCGTCAGACGGGTCCGATTCCCGCGACCGCGACTCGGCGGCTTCCCGCGACCGCGGGTCGGCGGGGTCGGGGAGCCGGGACCGGGCATCGTCTGAGCGGGAACGCGAGCGCGCATCCTCGTCGACCTCGGCGCGTGAGCCGGCGACAGGGTCCGGTAGGCATGAGTCGGCCAAGCCGTCCGGCAAAGGTGATCCGCCGTCCGGCAAAGGTGACGACAACGATGACCGGACCGGCGGAGAAAGTGCTTCCGCCGGTGACGCGGACGAGAACGTGCAGAGCTCTGACGGGCGCCCGTCGGTCAGGCCCCGCAGCACCGGCGTCGAACCGGGGACGGATGCTACCCCGCTTGACGCGGGCGCGGCGGTCGTCGCCAGCACCGAGGAGCCCCCGACCCCGGAAGCGGTGGCCGCGGCGCCCGTGGCCGACGGAGGTGTCGCGCCCGCACCTGAATCCGCCCCGACGCTGAGGCCGAGGACGCTGGTGCCCGCGACTGCGGCTCCTGCCGAGTGGGACCGGCGCGCACTCGTCCGCACCCGCGTGACTGAGGGCGAGCGGATCTCGGTCCCGCTCGCGATGCCGTCGCGGCCGACAAGCCCGTCCGCGCCGTCGTCACCGATGTCGTCCGGAACTCTGCTGGGGGCGCTGGGGTTGCTCCGCCGGGATCTGGAGAACCGGAACCTGGAGGATGTCGCTCTCAGTGACATTTACGGGGACCCCGACCGGCTCAGCCAGTACTGGGCGCGTCAAAGCTCCGATAACTGCCTGCTGATGGCGACGGCCATGGTGATCGGTCAGATCACCGGCAAGATGCCGACCGAACTGCAGATCGTCTGGGAGGCGATGCGGACCCAGAGTCAGTACCCGGTCAACGGTGAGTATCCGCTGCTCTATAAGGGGCTACGGACCAGCAAGTGGTCCAAGAACGGCGACATGATGAAAATGCTCGCCCAGCATGGGATCAGTTCGGTCTGGGGAAATTCGACCACCGAGGACGAGGCGCTAGAGGCGCTCAAGGACGCGTTGTCGACGCCCGGGACGGGCATCATCGCCGCGGTCTTCAGTCCGAGCATCTACCAATCGATTTTCACCGGCACCGTGGTCAAGCCGCCGACCGGCCAGGGCTCCAACCATGGGATCACGATCATCGGATACGACGCCGCCAAGGACGTCGTCATCGTCAACGACAGCGCTGCCGAGTGGGTGCTACCCGGCGCGACCGGGCCATTGGGTCAGCGCATGGAGGTGCCGCGGGAAGTGTTCATGGCGGCCTGGAAGGCGGGCAGCTTCGCACGGATCGTGACCACCGGATACACCGGGCGCCCAGCGGATCGACCGGCGTGGCTGAACCTCACCCCGCGCCGGCTCGCCTCCAGCCTGAATCTCGCTGTGGCCGAACCGGTGATCGACGATGCGGGATACGAACACCGGCTGGCATCGCGTGAGCGGGGTCGGTGACGACCTCAGGTCAGCCGGACGATACAGCAATCAATTTATATTTGCTGATGAGCGGAGTATCGGTCGGCGGCTTGGCCGACGATCGTAAGTGTCCGTGTGTGGACAGAGCGGGGCGTGACGCCGTGGAATCGCCGCATTATGCCGGTTTTTAGGCCGATTGCTGCATGTACTTGATTGACCCGGAGACGCGTTGCGTCCGCCGCGGGCGGGGTGGATAGCGAACATTCGCAAACGCTTGACAGATTTCTCAGCTAAGAAATAATTTGGCAGCGCCCGCACTGTTTCGGGCATCCACGGTCCGCCAGGGATGGGACGGGCCACCAATGGGAGGGGACTGAACGTGGCCAGACACCGTGCGGTGGAATCGGATTCAGCGAAGATCTCAGTACGCCGGCATCTCGCGACCGGGGTGCTGGGAACCGTGATGATCGGCGCCGGCCTGGCTTGGGGTACAGCGCTCGATGGGCCCGCCGAGCTTTCCGTCCCGGTCCAGTTGGTCTCGACCGAGTCGATGCTTCCGCTGTCACCGCCGGACTGCTTTACCGCCGGCCCCACCGCCGACGGCTGCAGCAGTCTGCTCAGTGCCGGTGCTGCGCCCACTCCCACGGCTCTGGCTTCCGCAAACGCCAGTCTGCTGCGTCCGATGTTCGGCAACGGAGGATGGCTCATCGGCAACGGACTCGACGCCGATGAGGACTGCGAAGGCCGGGCCTGCCGCGGCGGCAACGGTGGGCTGTTGTGGGGCAACGGTGGCGACGGGCTCTACGGATGGGCCGGCGGCAATGCCGGTTTCTTGTTCGGCGACGGCGGTGACGGCGGTGCCGGGCTGAATGCCTGGTACGACCCGGACACCGGTGAGCGCTGGGTCCCGACCGCCGGCGGCCACGGCGGCCGCGGCGGCTTCCTGTTCGGCAACGGAGGGGTGGGCGGCGACGGCGGCAGCGATGAGAACACGTTGGACTCAGACGTCGCACAAGACAACAACGCGACCGGCGCCAGGGGCGGCAACGGCGGCCGGGGTGGGCTGCTGGGCGGGGACGGCGGTAATGCCGGCTGGGGCGGCGACGCGTTCTCGGCCAACGGCGATGCCGTCGCCGGAGAAGGCGGCTCCGGCGGTTCGGCGGTCATCGGCAGCGGGGGCTGGGGCGGTGACGGCGGCAACGCGGAGTCCTTCGTCGGCAACGCCACCGGCGGCTGGGGCGGGGCCGGTGGAAAGACCCTCAACGGCAACGGCGGCAACGGTGGTTGGGGTGGTGACGCCGCAGCCTCGTCCATGGGCAAGATCGCGGTTGCCGGCAACGGCGGCGAGGGTGGCACGACCGGCATCGGCTCCGGCGGAACCGGAGGGTCCGGCGGATCCGCCGTGCCTGCGGATGAGGCCGACGGCCTGGGCGGCAAGGGCGGTGACGGCGGTTACGCGGTGGTCGGCAACGGTGGCGACGGAGGTGCGGGCGGATTCGCGGAGGTCTACAACGGAAACGCGACAGGCGGTGCCGGCGGCAAGGGCGGCGGCGTCGGGGTCGCAGGCACCGGCGGCAAGGGCGGTGACGGCGGGTCCGCCGAGGTTTTCGGTGACGAGGACGGCGACTCCGAAGGGAATGCCCTCGGTGGCGACGGCGGCGACGGCGGACGCGGCGGACTGGTGGCCGGTCAGGGCGGTAACGGCGGCAGCGGTGGTGACGCCACGATTCCGGGCGCGGACGACATCGGCACACCGTCGGCCGGTTCCGGCGGTGACGGCGGGCCCGGCGGGCTGGCGGG
>NZ_BCRS01000076.1 GCF_001552715.1 Mycolicibacterium vaccae NBRC 14118 = CIP 105934
GCCAGCAGCGCGCCGTCGAGGCGGCCCGCGCACGCGGCGAGCACCTCTTCGGCGGCCCTGCTGCGGCCTTCAGGCGTGGACAGGTCGGCCACCACGTCCGCGTCTTTGATGTCCACGGTGATGACGGTGTGCCCCTGCGACCTCAACTGGGCCACCGCGGCGGCGCCCATCCCGGAGGCCGAACCGGTGATCGCGTAGGTCCCCATCATGTGCCTTTCGCCTGGCGTCGGTTTCGGTTCCGCTGGTATCGGAACACTAGCCGAATCCGGTTCACTCCTCGGGGGGCGGTTCCTCCGACGCGAGGGCGCTCAGGAAAGACCTCGCCCACCGGTCGACGTCGTGGGCCAGAACCTGCCTGCGCAGCGCGCGCATCCGGCGCCTGCCCTCTACGGGCTCCTGGTTGAGCGCGGCCTCGATCGCGTCCTTGACGCCCTGGGTGTGGTGCGGATTGCACAGATACGCCTGGCGCAATTCGGCTGCGGCGCCGGTGAACTCGCTGAGCACCAGCGCGCCGCCCAGGTCGCTGCGGCAGGCCACGTACTCCTTGGCGACGAGGTTCATGCCGTCGCGCAGCGGCGTGACGAGCATGACGTCGGCCGCGACGAAGAACGCGACCAGATCTTCGCGCGGGATCGGGCGGTGCAGATAGTGCACCACCGGGTGACCCACCTCGCCGTACTCGCCGTTGATGTGGCCGACCTGGCGCTCGATGTCCTCCCGCATGGCGATGTAGCTCTCCACGCGCTCGCGGCTGGGCGTCGCCAGCTGCACCAGCACGGTGTCCGCGGGGTTGACCCGGCCATCATCGAGAAGCTCGGAGAACGCGTTGAGGCGGACGTCGATGCCCTTGGTGTAGTCCAGCCGGTCGACACCGAGCAGGATCTTGCGCGGATTGCCGAGCTCGCCGCGGATCTGCTTGGCCCGCTGCCGGATCGCGCGGCTGCGGGCCTGCTGGTCCAGGTCGGCGGAGTCGATGGAGATCGGGAAGGCGCCGACCTTGACCGTGCGGAAGCCGACCTGGACCTCCCCGAACCGGGAGCGCACGCCGATGGTGGCACGAGAGGTGCTCGCCCCCACCAGCCTTCGGGCCAGGATGAGGAAGTTCTGGGCGCCGCCGGGCAGGTGGAACCCGACCAGGTCGGCGCCGAGGAGGCCGTCGATGATCTCCGAGCGCCACGGCAGCTGCATGAACAGTTCGACCGGGGGGAACGGGATGTGCAGGAAGAACCCGATGGTCAGGTCGGGCCGCAGCATGCGCAGCATCTTCGGCACCAGCTGAAGCTGGTAGTCCTGCACCCACACGGTCGCGCCCTCGGCCGCGGTCTTCGCGGTCGCCTCGGCGAAGCGCCGGTTGACCTCGACGTAGCGGTCCCACCACTGCCGGTGGTAGATCGGTTTGACGATCACGTCGTGATACAGCGGCCACAGGGTGCCGTTGGAGAAGCCTTCGTAGTACAGGGCGACATCCTCGGCGCTGAGCCGCACCGGGACGAGCGTCATCCCGTCCTGCTCGATCGGCTCGGTGGTCGCGCCGGGGTCGTCGGCGTCCTCGGGAATGCCGGGCCAGCCGATCCAGGCGCCCTGCCGGCGTCGCAGCAGCGGCTCCAGCGCGGTCACCAGACCGCCGGGGCTGCGCTTGAACTCCGTGGTGCCGTCAGGAAGCCGCACCATGTCGATGGGCAGCCGATTGGCCACCACGACGAAATCTGCCGACGCAGAGGGCGGCACCGGGGACGTCGAGTCGGAGCGGACCTCGGGACCGCTCGCCATCAGGCGTCGGCGAGCTTCGCCGGTCCGATGCCGAGCATCGACAGGAAGACGCGGCACTCGTCGGCGTCGGTCGCGTAGGCGGCGACCACGCGACGCGCCTGACGTTCGGTGACATCGGCGATGGGTTCGACGTCGCCGATCTCGGCGGGATCAGGTTTCGCAGGCATGACACAACTGTAGCCAACTGCGGGGTAGCCGCCGGGGTGCTGTGCTCGGGCATGACACTTCGGCCGTAATGTGCAACGCGTGGGCGATCACGAGCAGGTGACATACGAGACTCTCGACGAGGGTCGCATCGCGCGGATCTGGCTGAACCGGCCGGACGCGCAGAACGCGCAGTCCCGGACGCTGCTGGTGGCGCTCGACGAGGCGTTCGGCCGGGCCGAGGCCGACGACCAGGTCCGGGTCGTCATCCTGGCGGCCCGGGGCAAAAACTTCTCGGCCGGACATGATCTCGGCTCCGAGGAGGCGCTCGCCGAACGGGCGCCGGGCCCCGGCCAGCATCCGACCTTCACCTGCAACGGCGCCACCCGCGAGGCTGTCAGTGAGCGGACCTACCTGCAGGAATGGCACTACTTCTTCAACAACACGAGCCGCTGGCGCGATCTGCGCAAGATCACCATCGCCCAGGTGCAGGGGAACGCGATCTCGGCCGGTCTGATGCTGATCTGGGCCTGCGACCTGATCGTCGCGTCGGACGACGCCAAGTTCAGCGACGTGGTCGCGGTGCGGATGGGCATGCCCGGGGTCGAGTACTACGCACACCCGTGGGAGTTCGGCGCGCGCAAGGCCAAGGAACTGCTGCTGACCGGCGACGCGATCGATGCCGACGAGGCGCACCGGCTCGGCATGGTGTCGAAGGTGTTTCCGCGTGCCGAACTGGAGGACAAGACCCTGGAGTTCGCGCGGCGAATCGCCGAACGCCCGACGATGGCGGCGCTTCTGGTCAAGGACTCGGTGAACGCGGCCAGCGACGCGATGGGCTTCGCCGAGGCGCTGCGGCACGCGTTCCACATCCACGAACTCGGCCATGCGCACTGGGCGGCGCACAACGAGAACCGCTTTCCGGTCGGTCTTCCGCCGGACGTGCCGGACTGGCGCACCCTGGGCGCGCCAAAGCTGTCCCGCCGCGACGAGCCGTGACGTATAACTGGAACCTGTTCTAGTTAGGCGGGCTTCCGACTTGGAGGGACTTCACATGCTGCTCTCATTGACCGATCGCACGTACCTGGTCACCGGGGGTGGCAGCGGGATCGGCAAGGGCGTCGCCGCCGCGGTGGTGGCCTCCGGCGGCAACGTGATGCTGGCCGGGCGCAACGCCGACAAGTTGGCTGCCGCCGCCGAGGAGATCTCGGCGCAGCACGGTGACGGCGTCGGCCAGGTGAGCTACGAGCCGGCCGACGTGACCGACGAGGACCAGGCGGCCCGGCTGGTGGAGGCCGCCACCGCGTGGCGCGGGCGGCTGGACGGCGTGGTGCACAGCGCGGGCGGGTCCGAGACCATCGGCCCGATCACCCAGATCGATTCCGCCGCCTGGCGCAACACCGTCGACCTGAACGTCAACGGCACCATGTACGTGCTCAAGCACGCCGCGCGGGAGATGGTCCGCGGGGGCGGGGGAGCGTTCATCGGGATCTCGTCGATCGCGTCGAGCAACACGCACCGCTGGTTCGGCGCCTACGGCCCGAGCAAAGCCGCGCTGGATCACCTGATGATGGTCGCGGCCGACGAACTCGGGCCGTCTTCGGTGCGGGTCAACGGGATTCGCCCGGGGCTGACCCGCACCGACATGGTCGCCCCGATCATGGAGTCGCCGGCGATCAGTGAGGACTACCGCGACTGCACGCCGCTGCCGCGGGTCGGCGAGGTCGAGGACGTCGCCAATCTGGCGGTGTTCCTGCTCAGCGACGCGGCGAGTTTCATCACCGGGCAGGTGATCAACGTCGACGGCGGCCACGGGTTGCGACGCGGCCCCGACCTGTCGAGCATGCTCGAGCCGATCTTCGGCGCCGACGGGCTCCGGGGCGCCGTCGCTCCCTAGCGACGAGATTGCATCCCGGTAGGTCTGCGCGCGCTTTTACCCGCGTGGAATGAGGTTTCGGCGGGGGATCAGCCGGGTTTCGGGCCGCCGGCCTCCCAGGCGGCCAGGGCGCCCAGCGCCGACCAGTCCAGGTCGCGACCGCCGCCGGCCAGCAGCGCCAGGAAGCGGTCGCGGATCAGGCTGGCCACCGGCATCGGCACCTCCAGTTGCTCGCCGGCGGCCAGCACCAGCCGGACGTCCTTGAGGCCGAGATGGGCGGCGAAGCCGGCGGGCTCGAACTCGCCGCGCGCGAGCAATCCGCCGTAGGTCCGGTACGCGGGTGCGCCGAACAAAGTGGACGTCAGCAGCTCCAGATACTGCTGTTTGTCGACGCCGGCCTTGCCGACCAGCGCGAGTGCCTCGCCGAGCGATTCGATCACCGACGCGATCAGGAAGTTGCCCGACAGCTTCACCAGGTTGGCGGTGTGCGGGTCCTCGCCCAGCACGAACGTGCGCTGCCCGACCGCGTCGAAGGCGGGTTGCAGGCCGGCCACGGCCGAGGCCGGGCCCGCGGCCACCACGAACAGCTCGGCCGCGGCGGCGGCCGCCGGCCTGCCGAACACCGGCGCGGACACGAACACCTGCCCGGCATCGGCATGCGCGGCCGTCAGCCGCTCGGCCAGTGCGACGCTGATCGTGCTGGACGACATGTGGGTGGCGCCGTCCGGCAACGACGCGACGATGCCGTGGTCACCGAAGGTCACCGCCTCCACGGCGGTGTCGTCGGCCAGCATCGAGATCACGACGTCGGCCGCACAGGCCGCGGCGACCGTCGGTGCGGCGGTGGCGCCGCGTTCGGCCAGTGCCGCGACCTTGGCCGGCGATCTGTTGTACGCGATGACCTCATGACCGGCCGTCAACAGATTGGCGGCCATGCCCGAGCCCATGTTGCCCAGCCCGATGAATCCGATCCTCATACCGACACCCTGCGCCGGAATCGCCATCCACGCAGAGCATTGGCGCATTTGCGCGGGCAGTCCCGGCGTGGGGTCAGCCGGTGCTCTCGGCGGCGCGCTTCACGGCGTTGACGATGCCCTGGTAACCGGTGCACCGGCAGAAGTTGCCGGACAGACCCTCGCGGATCTCCTCGTCGGTGGGGGTGGGGTTGTCCCGCAGCAGTGCGGTGATGCTGGTGACGAATCCCGGTGTGCAGAAGCCGCATTGCAGGCCGTGGCATTCGCGCATCGCGGCCTGCACCGGCGACAGCGCACCGTCCTCTCCGGCGATCCCCTCGACCGTGGTGACCTCCTGGCCGTCGACCTGTACGGCGAAGACCAGACACGACCGCACCGCCTGGCCGTCGAGAAGCACCGTGCAGGCGCCGCATGCCCCGTGCTCACAACCCAGGTGGGTGCCGGTCAGGCCGCATTTGTCCCGCAGGTAGTCGGCCAGCGTCAGCCGCGGTTCGACAGTCCCGGCGTAGCGCCTGCCGTTGACCGAGACTTCGACGGGGTGTTCATGCATTGAGGGCCGTCCTCGTTTCAAGAGCCGTTTCAAGAACCGCAGTGGTTGCCTGTGTCCATGCCCGCGCGGCCATCGTGGCGCCGACCTTGGTGCGGTACGCCGCGGTGCCCTGCAGGTCGGTCGGTACGTCCCGCAGCGCGGAGACGGCCAGCCTGCCGAACTCCTCGGCGGTGATGTCGGTGACCGGACTGCCGACGACCGCCTCTTCGGCCGGGGTGCCCCGCTCGGGCGTCGAGCCCAGGCCGAGCAGGCCGAGGCCGCAGCGCGTCACCCTGTCGTCGTCGTCGACCTCGACGGCGAGGGTCGCGCCCGCGATCGCGAAGTCGCCGTGCCTGCGGGCGAACTCCTGGACTGCGAAGCCGCAGCGCCCCGACCACACCGGGAACGCGACCGCGGTCAGGATCTCGTCGGCGGCCAGCGCGGTCTCCCACAGGCCGGTGAAGAACTCGGCCGCCGGGATGCGCCGGCTGCCCCGCGCCGACGTCGCCTCGATCTCTGCGTCGAGCGCCAATGCGACCGCGGCGTACTCGGCGGCGGGGTCGGCGTGCGCGATCGCCCCGCCCAGGGTGCCGCGGGTGCGGATCTGGAAGTGCCCGATGTGCGGGGTGGACAGCGTGAGCAGCGGAACCGACTCGGCTACTTCGTCATCCATGCCGACGAAGGCGTGCGGGGTGCCCGCCCCGATCCACACCGACGGTGCGGGGTCGTCGCGGAGCTCGATGTTGCGCAGCTGCTCGACCCGGGAGATGTCGATCAGGTGCTCGAAGTGGGTGAGCCGCATCGCGAGCATCGGCACCAGGCTCTGCCCGCCGGCAAGGATCTTCGCGTCCTCGCCGAGGTCGCCGAGCAGTGACACCGCGTCGGCCACCGTGTCGGGGCGGTGATAGGCGAAAGGGGCTGCCTTCATGAGTCTGTCGTCACCCCAGCAGCCGGGCCAGTGCGGCCTGCAGGTCCTCGGCCAGCACCGCCGTGGCCGGGGCCCGGCGCCTGCGCCGACCGATCAGGAAGCCGATGGCGCCCGCCGCCACCGCGGCTCCGATCGCCGGTGCGAAGCGCTTGGCCATCGGCACCGCAACCACCTTGAGCAGGTCGACGGAGTCTCCGGTCGGCTGTGCGGCGACCGCCGCCGTTTCGGCGGTCGGTGCCGTCGTGGTGCCCGGTGCCGCACCGCCCAGCAGCTCGGCCTCCAGGCTGCGGGCGAACTGGTCGATCAGGTTGCCGGAGACGTCGGCGAGCACGCCGCGGCCGAACTGGGCCGCCTTACCCGAGATCGCCAGGTCGGTGGTGATGCTGACGTGGGTGGAGTCGCCCTCGTCCTTCAGCTGCGCGGTGACGGTCGCCGCGGCGGTGCCACTGCCCCGGGTCTCCTTGCCCTCGGCGCGCAGCACGATTCTGCGGGCCGTCGCGTCCTTGTCCTGGTAGGACGCAACACCCTTGTAGGACACCGTGATCGGGCCGACCTTGACTTTTACGGCGCCGTGGAAGGTGTCGCCGTCGACCGACAGCAGCGTCGCGCCCGGAAGGCACGGTGCCACCTGTTCGACGTCGGTGAAGACGTCCCAGACCTTCGCGGGCGGCACCGCGACCCGGAATTCGTTGTTCAGTTCCACCGTCAGTGGTCCTTTCCTGCGCGCTCGATGAGCTCGACGATCGTGGCCGGCGTGGCGGGTAGTTGGGTCAGTGTGACGCCCAGCGGGGCCAGTGCGTCGTTGATCGCGTTGATGACCGCCGGCGGTGAGCCGATCGCCCCGCCCTCGCCGGCGCCCTTGTACCCGCCGACCCCGGGTCCCGGAATCTCCACGTGCCCGAACTCGATCGGCGGCACCTCGGTCGCCGTCGGCAGCAGGTAGTCGACGAAGGTGGACGCCACCGGGTTTCCGGCGTCGTCGTAGGCGAGCTTCTCCAGCAGGGCGCCGCCGATACCCTGCACGGTGCCGCCGGCCACTTGGCCTTCCACCACGTTGGGGTTGATCATCGGGCCGACGTCCTCGCTGACGATGTAGCGGGTCAGTTCGACCCGACCGGTCTCGACGTCAACTTCGCAGGTGCACACGTGAGTTGCGTTGGCCCAGTGGATCATCGCCTGCGAATTGAAGCGCGCCGTGGCTTCGAGGGTGGGGGAGACACCGCCCAGCTGGGCGGGGTCGTAGTGCGAGCGGTAGGCGATGTCGGCGAAGCTCACGCTCTTGTCGGAATCGCTGCGCACGGAGGCCCTGGAGTTCGCGAGCTCGATGTCGGAGCCCTCGACGCCGAGGATCTGCGCCGCGATCGCGATGATCTGCGCGCGCAGGATCGCTCCCGCCTCGTTGACCGCCCCCGCGGTCATCGGCGCGCTGCGGCTGCCCTGGGTGCCGGCGCCGTACGGGGTGACCGCGGTGTCGCCCTGGATGGTGGCCACGTCTTCGATGTTGGCGCCCAACGCATCCGCGGTCAGCTGCACCACGGTGGTCTCGATGCTGTTGCCGGCCGAGCCGCCGTTGACATAGACGTTGATCTTGCCGGTGGACTCCATCCGGATCGTCGCGCCCTCGGTCGCGAGGTTTCCGGTCGCGGCCCCGGTGGGTTCGATGTAGGCCGAGAAGCCCAGCCCGATGTAGCGGCCCGCGGCCAGCGCCTCGGCCTGCTCCTTGCGGAAGCCCTCGTGGTCGAGGATCTTGACGGCCTGCTCGAAGGTGTCGGCGGGCGCGCAGTTGTCGTAGGGCATGCCGTTGGCGTTGAAGAACGGCATCTCGTCGCCGCGCAGGATGTTGATCCGGCGCAGCTCCACCGGGTCCATCCCGATCTTGCGCGCCGCACAGTCGAGAAGTATTTCCCTGGTGAGGGTTTCGTACTGCCACGGTCCACGGTAGGCGTGCAGGCCTGGGGTGTTGGAGAACACCGTCTTGTAGTTGAAGCTCGCCTTGGGCACCCGGTAGGGGCCGGGGAAGAACATGCCGATCGCCGCGGTGGTGAGCACCGGGTAGGGCGTCGGGTAGGAACCGACGTCCTGGATGAAGTCGATGTCGGCGGCCAGGATCTTGCCGTCGGCGTCGAACGCCATCCGCACCTTGCCGTCAACGTGTCGGGACTGGCCGGCCGACATCAGGTTCTCGCGCCGGTCCTCGATCCACTTCAAGGCCACGCCTGATAGCGCGTTCGACGTCGCAGAAGGCACCTTGCGCGCGGCGAGCAGGATGCACATGTCCTCGCGCATCGGGACGACCTTCTGCCCGAAAGCGCCTCCGGTGTCCCGCATGATCACCCGGACGCCCTGGGCCGGGATGCCGAGCAGTCGCGCGGCGAACGCCCGCAACTCGTGCGGTGTCTGCGTGGATGCCCAGATCGTCAACTCGTCGGTCGTCGACGTCCATTCGACGACCATCCCGCGGGTCTCCATCGGCACCGGCACGTACATCTGCTGATAGATGTGTTCCTCGACGACGTGCGGGGCGGTCGCGAAGAGTTCCTCGTCCGGCGGCATGCCGCCCATTCCGCCGGCGACGTTGTCGGGGTAGGCCGCGTGCACGACCGCGACCCCGGCCTCGGCGCCGCCGACGGCCTTGCGGAAGTCGGCCACCGCGGGCAGTGGGTCGTAGTCGACCTCGACCAGGTCGACCGCGTCCTCGGCCAGATACCGGCTGTCGGCCACCACGAGTGCGACCGGGTCGCCGACGAACTTCACCTCACCCTCGGCCAGCGGCGGGCGCGGGGTGTCGGGGACGTCCTTGCCCGCGACCGCGTGCCAGGACTCCCGGACGTCCGGGTTCAGGTCGGCGGCGGTGAACACCGCGTGCACACCTGGCAGCGCGAGCGCGGCGGACGCGTCGATGCCGTTGATCGTGGCGTGGGCGAACGGGCTGCGGACGAAGCAGGCGTGCAGCATGCCGGGCCGGTTGATGTCGTCGACGAAACGGCCGTGCCCGGTGAGCAGGCGGCTGTCCTCCACGCGCGGGACGCGCTGGCCTGCATAGCGCGCGGTGACGGCGTCGGCAGCGTTGACGGCGGTGTCGGTCACGGTGGATCACACTCCTCGGGCTGTGAAGAGTGACGTTATCGCATCGGAGAGCGACATTTCCACTGTTGGTGTCTCACGTTGGGGCACGGGTCTCACGACTCGTGGTGGATGCGCCCCCGGGTCTCGGTCAGCGGACGGCCACCGCCACCCCAGCGCCGGGCGATGATCTCTGCGGCGATCGAGACCGCGGTCTCCTCGGGGGTGCGGGCGCCCAGGTCCAGCCCGATCGGGCTGGACAGGCGCGCCAGCTCGGCGTCGGTCAGGCCCGCCTCGTGCAGCCGGCCGATGCGGTCGTCGTGAGTGCGCCGCGAGCCCATCACGCCGATGTAGCCGACCTCGGGAAGTCGCAGCGCCACCTCGAGGGCGGGCACGTCGAATTTGGGGTCGTGGGTCAGCACGCAGATCGCGGTGCGGGAGTCGATCTCACCGGCCTCGGCTTGCGCGCGCAGATACCGGTCGGGCCAGTCCACCACCACCTCTTCGGCGGCCGGGAACCGCGCTGCGGTCGCGAACACCGGCCTGGCGTCGCACACGGTCACCCGGTAACCCAGGAACGCCGCCTGGGTGGCCAGCGCGGAGGCGAAATCGATGGCGCCGAACACCAGCATCCGGGGGCGGGGCGCATGGCTGGAGACGAACACCTCCATGCCCGACTCCTGACGCTGCCCGTCCGCGCCGTAGGACAGGGTCGCGGAACGCCCTGCCAGTAGCAGGCCGCGCGCGTCGTCGGCCACCGCGTCGTCGGACCGCGGGGAACCGAGCGAGCCCTGCCGCGAGTCCGGTCCCACGATCATCCGCAACCCCACCCGCTGCGGGTCGGGGTGGGCGATCACCGTCGCCACGGCGACGGCGCGATGCGCGGCGATGTCGTCGGCGATCTGCTGCAACTGCGGAAATGTCTGCCGGGACACCGGTTCGGTGAAGATGTCGATGGTGCCGCCGCAGGTCAGGCCGACGGAGAAGGCGTCGTCGTCGCTGATCCCGTACCGCTGCAGTTGCGGTGTGCCGTCGGCCACGACCTCAATGGCGGCGTCGTAGACCGCCGCCTCCACGCATCCGCCCGACACCGATCCGGCGACCGAGCCGTCGGGGGCCACCACCATCGCCGCGCCGGGCGGGCGGGGTGCGGACCGGATCGTGCGCACCACGGTGGCCAGGCCGGCGGTCGCGCCGGACCGCCATACGGCCAGCAACTCGTCGAGGACGTCGCGCACGAGCGCAGTGTATGCCTACTGTAGGCGGATGAACGTTGTCGCCCTGCGCTGCTTGATCATTGGCGCGCTGGCTGCCGTGGCCGCGGTGGGGCCGTCCACGACCGGCGCGGCGGCACCGCCGCCGCCGGTGTCGGACGCCGCCCGCGCGGCCGGATTCGTCGACGTGCGCAGCGTGGTTCCCGACGCGGTGATCGACCTGCGCTACGCGACGCCGGACAACTTCGTCGGCATGCCGTTGTACCCGGCAGGAGCCCGCTGCATGGTCCACGAGTCGCTGGCGCCGGGCCTGGCAGTCGCCGCGGATCTGCTGCGCTCGGGCGGAGAGCGGCTCGTGTTCTGGGACTGCTACCGCCCGCACGCGGTGCAGGTCCAAATGTTCGAGGTGGTGCCGGACCCGGTGTGGGTGGCGCGGCCGGGACCGTACGCGCGCAGCCATGTCGCGGGCCGCTCGGTGGACGTGACACTGGCCGGCACCCACGGTCTGGTCGACATGGGCACCGACTTCGACGACTTCTCGCCGCGCAGTCCGGCGTTCGCCACCGACGGCGTCAGCGCTGCGGCGCAGGCGAACCGTGCCCGGTTGCGCGACGCGATGACCGCAGGCGGCTTCACCGTCTACGACGGCGAGTGGTGGCATTTCGACGGACCCGGCGCGGCGGTGGAACGCCCGATTGTCGATGTACCGATCGTTTAGGTGCTTCGATGGGCCCATGCGCGGAGTCGTCTCCACAGCCAGGGCAGCTGCACTGGCAGTGGTGGTCGCGCTCGCCGTCACCGCCGGGACGGCGTGCAGCCGCGGCGCACCGCCGGACCCACTGATCGACGACGCCGGCTATCACGTGCGCAACAGCGCCGTCTACTATCTGAACCCGTTCCCCGGCAATTCGTTTCGCGTTGAGGGGGCGGACGCGGAGACGTTCGAGGCCTTGGACCGCACCTACGCCCGCGACCGCGCGCAGGTGTACATCAACGGCCAGGTGCTGCAGGGCGCGCACGCCGAGACGTTCAGGCTGCTGGACAGGCCGGGGTTCTCCAGGGACCGCAGCCGGGTGTATCAGCATCACGATCCGATCAGCAGCGACCCCGACAACTTCGTCCTGCTGGCCGACGATCTGGCCCGGGACGGAAGCAGCGTGTACTGGCTCGGCGCAGGCGTGTTGTCCAGTGATCCAGCACATTTCGTGATCATTTCGGACGAGGACGACTATCTGTACGCCAAGGATGGAGCCGCCGTGTTCGTCAACGGCAACGTGATCGCAGGCGCGCACCCCGCGACGTTCCGGGTGCTGGAGGGCGCGTACTCCCGCGACGACCACGGCGCATTCCATTTCGACCAGCCGATCCCCGGGGCCGACGTCGACACGTTCCGGGTGCTGCAGAGTCCGTACGCGACCGACGCGACCCGGGTGTACTGGATGGGCGACGTCATCGCCGGTGCGGACCCCGCCACGTTCGAGGTGCTCAACGCCAACTTCGATTGTTCGGCCGACCGCAGCCGGGCGTTCTACCGGCAGGCCGAGATCGCCGGCGTGGACCCCGCGACGTTCCCGGCCGGCCGCCCCGTCACGGGGTGTTCGAGGACGACGATCTCGTTCGCGGAGTGAGGATCACAGCTTCGTCAGGTCGGTTTTCATCAGCATGATGTTGTAGTCCGACCACAGCGACAGGTTCCAGTAGAGGTCCGACCCCGTGCCCTGGGTCGACGGCGACCACGGGTGCAGCATCGGCGCGTAGATGCCACCGCTCTGCTGGCCCATCAGCACCGTGGCGTCCGACCAACCGCCCTCGGGCCTGTCGGACGTACGCATCACGATGTTGTTGAACTGGTCGCCGTAGAGCACCACGTACTTCTGCAGGTACTCGTTGTACTGCACCGACATCTCGCTGACGGTGTATCCGGGTTTCGTGCCGCCGCACGCCCCGCCCGTCTTGCCGATGACCGCCGAGGCCGAGGACGGATTCCCCTTGACCCACTTGGCCGGCGAGCCGCCGAACCAGCCCTTGGAGGCAGCCTTGTAGTACTCGTATTTACCTGCGTTGAGGATGTCCTCGGGGGCGACGCGCGCGACGTAGGCCGCGCCCTGGCGGCCGTTCGGGGTGCCGTACATGTAGACGTATCCATCGTCGCCCTTGACGAACGCCGACTGCTGGAAGTTGCGGTTACCGCTCAACAATGAGTTGTAGCGGACACTTTCGGGTGCGACCTTGAAGTTCTCGCCGTTGTCGGTCGAGTACGCGATCGCCGAGTAGTTCGTGCTCCAACGACCGGCCTGACCCCAGTTCGACACCGACATGAAGCTGACGTACTGGATAGTGCCGAACGGGGTGTCCTCGGTGACCTCGGTGGGCAGCGAGACACCGGCGGTGGGGATCAGCGTCACCGAATTCGGCAGCCAGGTCGGACGATTGATGATCGGGCGCGCCTCGGTCGGGCCGGACAGTGGCGCCCCGCCGAACATGTTGCCGTTCTTCCATTCGCCGTCCGGGATCGTCATGCCGTCGGACAGGTCCCGGTCGGAGCTGCGGAACAGCGTGTTGTAGATCCACCGGCCGGTCATGCCCTTGGCGCCGAAGGTGTCGCCGACGGCGATCAGGATCTGGCGCTCGTCGAAGGGTGTGTTGGGATCGTCGACCATGCCGTTGTCCCACATGACTCCGACGTCGGTGCCGTAGACCCCGAATCGGGCCAGCGTATTGGCGAGTTCCTTGTTGCCGCCGTAGACCGTCGTGCCGGTCACCCAGCTGATGAACCGCGTCGACGCGCTCACCTGCGGGTTGAGCCAGGGTGAGTAGGACGGAACCAGCGCGGCGGCAGCGGCCGCGTCGTCGGCCAGCGCGAGACTGGTCGGCGTCACCACGGCACCGCGCGGGGCGTTGGTGGTGGAGCGCGCGGCGAACAGGTTGTCGAGTTCACGGCGCGCGAAGGACAACAGCGCCCACAGGAACGGTGGGGTGGGAGCGTCGCCCGGCTGGGCCGCGGCCTTCTGGCGGGCCCAGTCCAGCATGCTGTTGACCACGTTGACCACGGCGGTGATCAGGGTCGGCTTCTTCGCTGCGGCCTGGTCCTGCTGGGTGGTCAGCAACGCCGCCACCTTGGGGGAGATCGTCTTCGGGCCGGCCTCGGCCAGCTTGGTGGCCGAGGCGAACACCGCGACCTTCGTGGGCTCCTGCGGCGGCACGCCCGGATCGTCGGGTGCGTCGACGGAGGTCTTGTCGGTCGCCGTCTGGTCGGTCGGCGCGCTGTCCTGCTCTCCGGCCTTTGTCCCGGCTTCGGGCTCGGTGTCGGTGGGCCGGGTGGCGGGGGTGGTCTTCGGCGGGGTCGGGACTGTCGCGTCGTCCCCGGGGTCGGCGGGATCCGCGTCGTCCTCGCCTGCCTCGACCGGCGCGGTATCGACGGGCTCGGTATCGACCGGGTCGGTATCGACCGGGTCGGGGGCGGTTTCGGTGTCGTCCTCGTCGTCGGCCCCGGGTTCGGGGTGCTCCTCGGGCGCGTCCTCGGTGTCGTCCCCGGTGGCGTCCTCGGTGTCGGCGGGCTCGTCGGCGCCATCCTCATCCAGGCCCGCGGTCGACTCGTCCTCCGGTTCGGACTTCTGCTGCGGCTCGGACTTGGTGGCGGCGGTCTCAGGAGTCCGGTCCGCGGCGCGGTCGGTACCCGAGCTTGCCGAACTCCTGGCCGAGGAGTCGGTGTCGTCGGCCCAGGCCACCCCTTGGCCTGCAAAGACTGCTGATCCGACGCCCAGCGCGACGGCCAGACCGCCCACCCGACCGACATACGCTGCGGAACCCATGAAACCCCTTCGGCAAAGCCTGAACAGTCCCCCGACGTGGCGTCCATTGAAACGCATTACCGGGAGAGTGGCGAGCAAAAGGTTATATCGTCAGAGTTCTCGTTTCGTTACTGTGACCTCGCCGTTGTCCGCGCCCGCGGCCGAGCGTCTATTCGGGCAAACGCACATTGCGGGTCAGTCGAGGTTTTCCAATGCCTTTTCGTACAAGCCGACGGCCTCGGCAATGCCGTCGCCGAGCCATGCGTCCGCGACGCCGACCTGATCGGCGACGAGTTGCACGCGGGTCAGCCACAGTTCGAAGTCATGATCGCGCCGGAGATCGTCGATCTGCGACTTGGAACCCCGGATCAGGATGAAGCCGCCGAGCTCGATGCTCTGCGGCTTCAGGACGACCCGGTCGAAGCCCTCGATCCGGTCCTGTTCGCGCAGACCGGCCAGGTAGCCCTCGGTCTCGACGAGCAGATCCAGCGCGTTGCGTTCCCGTCCGCGCGTCGGCACACCCCATGCGACCCACAGTCCTGCTTCGGCCATGCGTCGACGCTACTGGACGGCCGTCAGCCCGCGTCCGGGTCCTCGTGTCCGTCGGGGGCCTGGACGAGCAGGGACAGACCCTGGTGCGCGCCGAGCTCGAGAGCGAAGCTGTGCAGATCGTCCACGGTGGCCAGCGCTTTCCCGGAGAACATGTCCGACACCTCGCTGCCGGGTGGCAGCTTCAGCGAGCGCACCGTGCCTGCGACGTGCTCGTTGGCGAAGTTGAGCACCGTCAACTGGTATCGACCCTCGTCGGCGAGCTGATGCACCAGGACCAGCATGCCGCGGTGCGACACCTCGGGGATGTCGATCTGCCTGCTGGTGGCGATGCCGTAGTGGGAACGCACCTTCAGGATCGCCTGCAGCTGACTCAGGAAACTGGTGTCGTCGGCGAGCTGATCCGGGATGGGCCCGTAAAGGCTTCGGCCCCTGGGCATTCCCGCGGGGGACTGGGTCGCGGTGGGATTGACGCCCATCAGGTCGTGTGCGGCGCGGTGGATCCAGCGGGTGTCGCCGCCGCGCAGCAGCTCCGGGATCTGCGACGGCGGCAGCGTGAGCATCCCGCAGACGTCCCAGCCCGACAACGCGAACACCCCGGGCTGCAGCGCGTTGAACATGGCCAGCAGCAGGTGGGCCCGGCGGATCCGGTCGATCTGCTCCTCGTCGACGATGTCGTCCAGTGCGGTGATGCCCAGCGTCGCCGCGATCACCGTCGCGGTGGTGCACGCGATGCCGTTCGTGGTGAACACCAGGTTGTACGGGGCGTTGGGGCCGGTGAGCCGGTCGCTGAGGTCCCTGCGGACCGTCTCGCCCAGCACCTCGCCGGTGATCTCCTCGCCCTTGTAGCTGTACACGTCGTCGCGGTGCCCGTTGGACCAGTGGACCAGCTCGTAGGTGAGCTCGTCGTGGTTCTGCAGCGCGTGTACCAGGGACGCCGGGTCGACGCCGAGCTCGAGGGTGGTGCGCAGCGCCAGGCGCAGGAACTCGGTGTCGGCGGTGGCCAGCGCGTGATGCGCCGCGGGCCGGGTGATGAAGTCGTAGGACAGGTCGGCGCCCGCCTCGCCGATGTCGCGGATGTCGTCGATGGTGAGGTTGAGCTCCTGGAACGTGAACCCCCCGACCTTGCGCACCATGCTGGCGATCAGATGGTTGGCGGCCTCCGAGAGCGGGTGGCCCTCCGACCAGGCTGCGCTCTCCTCGGCAGCGGTCTTCTCCGCACCGAGGAAACCGTTGGCGTCCAAGCGGAGTCCGCCGGTGCCCAGGTCGGTCAGCGAGTGCAGCGCGTCGCCGATGACCAGCCGCATCCCGGCGAACGACGGGTCGAGCCAGTTGATGGAGGGCTGGCCGTCCTTGAAGTAGTGCAGGTACACCCAGCGGCGTTCGACGCCGTCGATCCCGACCACCGGCCGGGTGACGCTCCAGTTGGTCTCCTTGATGCCCTCGGCGTAGAAGATGACCCGTTGCAGCCGGCCGATGATGTAGCCGGCTTTGTCCAGCCACTCCTCGGTCGCGGGGTCGATGTTGACCGAGTCGGCGCCGGGCGGCACCTCGGGCAGGTGCTCCCAGTCCCGGGGATCGACCTCGACCATGTGGTAGATGCCGGGATAGTCGGCGTACTTCAATTCGGCGAGCCGGAAATCGGCGCCCTTGCCGGTGTGGCCCGGCACGATGTCGTCGATGATGGTGCCGCCGTACCAGTTGGCGGTGCCGCACATCTGCCGGAACTCTTCCTCGGTGCCGAACGCGGGGTCGATCTCGGTGCTGATCCGGTCGAAGTGGCCGTCCACGCTGGGCGTCAGTTCCCAGCCGGAGATACCGCCGGCCCTCTTCACCGGGCCGGTGTGCACCGCCTCGATCCCGATATCGGCGAACGCCTTCCACATGTCGGGGTCGGCCATCGCCTTCAGGAACGACTCGTTGGACCGGGTGATCAGCGACAGCGGGTAGGCGGTGAACCACACCGAGGCGGTCTCGACCGCGCCACGCGGGCTGGGCTTGGCATACGGGTTCTGCCACATCGAGCCCTGGCCGGAGAACTGCTGGCTGATCTGATTCGCATCGGCCAGCATCGACTGGCTGATCAGCCACGACACATAGGCGGGGTTGTCGCCGGTGGGGGAGCCGTCGCGGGCCAGCGAGCGACGGGTGAACGGCTGACGCACACGCGGGCGGAACCGCAGCGACCGCGGCCGGGCAGGGTGCAGATGTTCGTCGAAATTGAGCTCGGGCGTCTCTGGAGTATCACTGCCCTGGTCTTCGGGTTCGGACTCCACGGCTTGGGACAAGGTTCCGCCTTCGCAAGGTTGGTTTCGTAGCGACCGCTACCGAGTATTGCCGGGTCCGGGGCATGTTGAAACTGCAGCGAAGGTATTGGCGAGCCCCCTGTCAGGATTGAACTGACGACCTACGCTTTACAAGAGCGTTGCTCTACCACTGAGCTAAGGAGGCGTGTCCCGTGTGGGACGTGCAAGATCCTATCGCTCGGTCGGCGGCTTCGATAATTCTCCGGTGCGGTCCCCGCCGCTGTCGTCGGCCGCTGCGGTAGGGCCGGTCCCTGTCGGTGTCCGAGCCTAGCGTTCGGGATGTGTCGACAACCTGTGCCGGCTGTGGCGGTGATATCCCAGGTCGACGACGGAAGGTGTTCTGCACCAATGCATGTCAACAGGTGCATCGACGCCGTTTGCTGTTGGAGGCCTGGCTCGCCACCGGGACGTGTGGCCGGACGTCCTACCAGGGCCACTACGTTCGGGATTACCTTCACGAGCAGCAGGGCGGGCGCTGCGCCATCTGCGGTCTCGCAGACCGGTGGAATGGCACAGCCCTGGCCTTGATCGTCGACCATATCGACGGCGATTCCGGGAACGACCGGCGTGAGAATCTCAGACTGATCTGTCCCAACTGCGACAGTCAGCTTCCGACCTACAAGGCCCGAAATCGGGGTAGCGGGCGCTACTACCGGCGGCGGCGATACGCGGACGGCTCGTCTTACTGACCCCGACCCTGAACCTCGCCGGCCTGTGATCCGGCGACGCCGCTCATTCCTCGACGTCGATAATCCGCTGTGAGGTCACCGGGCGCGACGTCGGTCGGGGGCGCGGGCGCCGGCCGGGCAGCGGGATGCGGTCGGCGATGTTGCTCAGCGGGTTGACCACCTGGCTGAGCACGATCACGGCCTCGCGCAGCGCCTCGATCGTGGGTTCGAGGGCCTCCAGCCCGGGGGCCAGCCGGTTCAGGGTGTCGGCGACGGCGGTGAGCTGTTCGAGCGGGCCGTTGCGCGCGGTCAGCGTGTCGACCACGCCGCCCTCGGCGAACAACCGGTCGGCGACCCCGTCCTCGGCGAGCAGCCGGTCGACGAGGCCGTCCTCGGCCAGCAGCTGGTCCACCAGGCCGCCGGGTTCGAGGGTGCGCATCAGGCCGCCCTCCTCCTCGGTCAGCCGGTCGAGGACGCCGCCCGGAGCGGTGAGGCGGTCCACCACGCCGCCGGGGCGCAGCAGACGGTCGATCGGACCGTCCGGCGCCAGCGCACGGCCGAGCGGTTGGTCCTCGTCCATCAGCCGGGCCAGCCGGTTGGCGCGATCCACGGCGTCCTGCACACCGAGCATCGACGCGAACGACGTCGGCGGCTGCCGCACGCCGTCCCTGGACTCGCCGAGGGTGCGGTTCGCCATGTCGAGCGCGCCGCTGGCCATCCCGAGGCCGGCCTCGGCGACGGCCAGCCCCGCCCGCACCGGCGCGAACGCGAGATCGGTGAGGGATTTGCCGAGGTTCATCCAGCCAGTCTATGGACCGCGCAAGCACAAACTCACAGGAAGTGCACAGCTGGCCCGCAGTACATTTCCAAGTGAGGCGGTGAACAGTTGAACGCTATGGCCATGCCTGTACCGGAGAACATTCCCGAGGCTCGCGTCTTGGTGGTCGACGACGAGGCCAACATCGTCGAGCTGCTGTCCGTCAGCCTGAAGTTCCAGGGGTTCGAGGTGCACACCGCCTCCAACGGTCCTGCCGCGTTGGACAAGGCACGCGAGGTGCGACCGGACGCGATCATCCTCGACGTCATGATGCCCGGGATGGACGGCTTCGGGTTGCTTCGCCGGCTCCGTGCCGACGGCATCGACGCACCCGCGCTGTTCCTGACCGCGCGCGACTCGCTGCAGGACAAGATCGCGGGGCTGACGCTGGGCGGCGACGACTACGTGACCAAGCCGTTCAGTCTCGAAGAGGTGGTGGCCCGGCTCCGGGTGATCCTGCGCCGGTCCGGGCGGGGCGCCGAGGAACCCCGCCCGTCGCGGCTGACGTTCGCCGACATCGAACTCGACGAGGACACCCACGAGGTGTGGAAGGCCGGCGAACCGGTGTCGCTGTCGCCGACCGAGTTCACCCTGCTGCGCTACTTCATCATCAACGCCGGGACCGTGCTGTCGAAGCCGAAGATCCTCGACCACGTGTGGCGCTACGACTTCGGCGGCGACGTCAACGTCGTCGAGTCCTATGTGTCCTACCTGCGGCGCAAGGTCGACACCGGGGACAAGCGGTTGCTGCACACGTTGAGGGGTGTGGGCTATGTCCTCCGGGAACCGCGGTAGGTCGAAGGCCCCGCTGAGCGCCCGCGCGAAGAGTTATGGGTGGCGGTGACGCCCCGACCGTTGACAATGGGGGAGTGCAGGGTCGTTTCAGTCGGGGTCTTCCGCTTCGGGTAGCGCTCGTCGCCGCCACGCTGCTGCTGGTGGCCTGCGGCCTGCTGGCCTCCGGCATCGCGGTGACGACGATCATGCAGCACAGCATGATGAACCGGGTCGACGACACCCTGCTCGACGCGTCCCGCGGCTGGGCGCAGGTGCCGCGCCGGGCTCCCACGGTCACCGTCGACGATCCGAACCCGGCGCGTCCGCCGTCGGATTTCTACGTGCGCGGCATCGATCCCGACGGTCATGTCTGGATGGTGGTCAACGACCGCAAGCACGAGCCGGTGCTGCCCGCCGACAACGACGTCGGACCGCAGCCCGTCACCGTCGGTTCGGTCGATCGCTCGGACGTGCAGTGGCGGGCGATGACGGTCCGCGGCCTGCGCGGTGAGCTGACCACGGTGGCCATCGACCTGTCCGACGTGAAATCCACCATGCGCTCGCTGGTCTACACACAGCTCGGCATCGGGACCGCGGTGCTCCTGGTCCTCGGCATCGCCGGTTACGCCGTGGTGCACCGCAGCCTGCGCCCGCTGTCGGAGGTCGAGCAGACCGCCGCCGCGATCGCGGCCGGCCAGCTGGACCGACGCGTCCCCGAGCGTGACCCGCGTACCGAAGTGGGCCGTTTGTCGTTGGCGCTCAACGGGATGCTCGCCCAGATCCAGCAGGCGATGGCGTCATCGGAATCCTCGGCAGAGCAGGCGCGCAGCTCCGAGGAACGGATGCGTCGTTTCATCACCGACGCCAGCCACGAACTGCGCACCCCGTTGACGACGATCCGCGGTTTCGCCGAGCTGTACCGGCAGGGCGCGGCCCGCGACGTCGAGATGCTGATGAGCCGTATCGAGAGTGAGTCACGCCGGATGGGCCTGCTCGTCGAGGACCTGCTGCTGCTGGCCCGGCTGGATGCACAGCGTCCGTTGGAACGGCATCGGGTGGACCTGCTCGCGCTGGCCACCGATGCGGTGCACGACGCCCAGTCGATCGCCCCGTCCCGCCGCATCCGGATGGAGGTGTTCGACGGCCCGGGCACCCCGGAGGTGCTGGGCGACGAGGCGCGTCTGCGTCAGGTGCTGTCCAATCTGGTCGCCAACGCGCTGCAGCACACCCCCGACACCGCGGCGGTCACCGTGCGGGTCGGCACCGAGGACGATGTCGCGGTTCTGGAGATCTGCGACGAGGGACCCGGCATGCGCCCGGAGGACGCGCAGCGGGTCTTCGAACGCTTCTACCGCGCCGACGAGTCCCGGGCGCGGGCCAGCGGCGGGACCGGGCTGGGCCTGTCGATCGTCGACTCCCTGGTGTACGCGCACGGCGGCCGGGTCACCGTGACCACCGCCCCCGGTCAGGGTTCCCGGTTCCGGGTGACCCTGCCGCGGTTCGCGGACGCCACCCCCGACGCGGAGGTGCCGGTCAGCTCAGCCCAGGTCGGCTAGTGCGGCCTTGATCTTGGCCTGCGCCTCGTCGAGGGACTCCGGCGACGGATTCTGGTCGACGTTGGCGAATCCGAAGTCCGACAGGTTGCGCGCGGGGAAGACGTGCACATGCAGGTGCGGCACCTCGAGCCCGGCGATGATGAGGCCGGACCGTTCGGTGTCGAACGCCTTGCACACGGCTTTGCCGATCAGCTGGGATACCTCCATCACCCGCGCGAACACCGCGGGGTCGACGTCGTGCCAGTTGTCGATCTCGGCGCGCGGGACGACGAGGGTGTGCCCCTGCGTCATCGGCTGGATCGTCAGGAACGCCACGATGTCGTCGTCCTCGTAGACGAATCGCCCGGGCAGTTCGCGGTTGATGATCTTGGTGAAGACGGTCGCCATGCCGTCGAGCATTCCAGCCCCGCGGCCTCAGGAGAAGCATGGGGTGTCCGTCGCCGCGCGGATCCCCACGCACACGTCGCCGGTCGAGAACGTCGGATCCACCCTCGTCGGAGTTGCCGCCGGCCAATCGGGCGATGTGTCAAGGTCATTGGGAATGTCCGTGCCCGGGGACCCCCGGATACTTCCGGATCAGGCGGCACAGATTCTGCCCCCGTGAGCAGCGGCTTCTGGGTTAGCGTGGTGCGCATGTTGGGATTGATGCAGGACCGTCCGCTGATGATCTCCTCGCTGATCGAGCACGCGGCCGCCTTCCACGGCGACACCGAGATCGTGTCGAGGCTGCCCGAAGGCCCCATCCGGCGGACCACCTGGCGCGAGACGAACGAGAGCTCCAAGCAGGTAGCCAACGCGCTGGCCGAACTCGGCATCGAGCAGGGGGACCGGGTCGCCACGCTGGCATGGAACAGCGACCGTCACCTCGCCCTGTACTTCGGGGTGTCGGGATCGGGCGCGGTGATGCACACCGTCAACCCGCGACTGTTCGCCGAGCAGATCGTCTACATCGTCAATCACGCCGAGGACCGGGTGCTGTTCTTCGACATCACCTTCGCCCCACTGGTCGCACAGGTGGCGAGCGAACTGACCACGGTCGAGACCTATGTCGCGATGACCGGCCGCGACCACATGCCCGAGCTCCCCGGAATCCCGGAGGAGCGGCTGCTGTGCTGGGATGACCTCGTCGGCCGCCAGTCCACCCATTACGACTGGCCGGAGTTCGACGAGCGCACCGCATCGTCATTGTGTTACACCTCCGGCACCACCGGAAACCCGAAAGGTGTTCTGTACTCGCATCGTTCGACCGTGCTGCACGCGATGCTGTCGCTGTCGCGCGATACGTTCGACATCAACAGCGCCACCACGCTGCTGCTGGTGGTACCGATGTTCCACGCCAACGCCTGGGGCACGCCGTATTCCGCGGCGATGGTCGGCGCGAAGCTGGTGCTGCCCGGGCCCCATCTGGACGGCGAAAGCGTGTACGGGCTGCTGCGCGACGAGAGCGTCACGATCATGCAGGGCGTGCCGACGGTGTGGTTGATGCTGTTCTCCTATCTCGACGACCATCCCGAGATCGACCCGCACGAACTGAAACTGGAGTGGGCGGGCATCGGCGGCTCGGCGCTGTCGCGGTCGATGCTGGAACGGATCGAGCAGGATCTGGGCGCTGAGGGTGGTCAGGGCTGGGGGATGACGGAGACCAGCCCGATCTGCGCGGTGGGCCGGCTGCTGCCCAAGCACGCCGCCCTTCCGGTCGAGGAGCAGCACGCGGTCAAGCTCAAGCAGGGTCGTGGCGTGTTCGGCGTGGAGCTCAAGATCGTCGACGAGTCCGGCGACCGGCTGCCCTGGGACGGCAAGGCTTTCGGCGAGGTCTTCGTCCGCGGTCCGTGGATCGCCAGCGGCTACTTCAAGGGCGAGGGCGGCGACAAGCTGGACGCGGAGGGCTTCTTCCCGACCGGCGACGTCGCGACCATCGACCCGGACGGGTATCTGCACCTGGTCGACCGCACCAAGGACGTCATCAAGTCAGGCGGTGAGTGGGTCAGCTCCATCGACCTGGAGAACGCGGCGATGGGTCATCCCGCGATCGCGGAGGCCGCGGTCATCGGTGTGCCGCACCCGAAGTGGCAGGAACGCCCGCTGCTGATCGCGGTGCTGCGCCCCGGGCGCGACGCGACCAGGGAGGAGATCCTGGAGTATCTGTCCGGCCAGGTCGCCAAGTGGTGGCTGCCCGACGACGTGGTGTTCGTCGACGAGTTGCCGCACACCGCGACCGGCAAGGTACTCAAACTCAAGCTGCGTGAGCAGTACCGGGATGCTAACCGGCAGCAGTGAATTCGATGTGCAGCGCGGAAAGCCCGCGGAGCAGGAACGTGGGGTCGTAGGGGTAGTTGCGCTGCCCGGCCGGTCCGTGGGCCGATTCGTCGATCCTGATCTCGCTCATCCGGTCCAGCAGTCGGCGGACCGTGATCTGCCCCTCGACCCGGGCCAGCGGGGCCCCGGCGCAGGTGTGGATGCCGCGGCCGAACGCGATGTGCTCGCGGACGTTCTTGCGGTCCGGACGGAACTCGTGCGGATCCTCGAACTTGCGCGGATCCCGGTTGGCCGCACCGAGGCACAGCATCACGATGCTTCCGGCCTTGAGGTGGACCCCGCCGAGCGTGGTGGTCTTGCGGACCAGGCGGAAGTCGACCTTGGTCGGTGCGTTCATCCGCAGCGACTCTTCGATGAACGTCGGGATGCGGTCCGGGTGCGCACGCAGAGCCCGTTGGTGTTCGGGCTGTTCGGCCAGCGTCTTGACCGCCGCACTGAGCAGTTTGGTGACGGTCTCCTGACCGGCGGCGAACAGGAATGTCGCGGGCTTGACCACCTCGAGGAGCTCCGGTGTCGAACCGTCCGGGTACACGGCGGTGGCCATGCCCGAGAGCACGTCGCCGCGGGGTTCTCGGCGCCGCTCGGCGAGGTAACCGGCGAATTTGTCGTCGAGGTACTGCAGCGGATCCAGGCCCACCGGCTCGCCGTCGAGGGCGCCGACCCGGGCTCCGTCGGGCTGCTCGGCACCCAGCGCGGCCAGGAACTCGGGCCGATCTTCGTCCGGCACCCCGAGAAGATCGATGATCGCCGACGTGGCAAAGGGTTTGGCGTACTCGGAGAGGAACTCGCACCGGCCCTTACCGATGAACAGGTCGATCTGGCTGTCGACGAGTGACCACATGTAGTCCTCGTTCTCCTTGAGCCGTCGCGGCGTCAGGAGCTTGTTGAGCAGGGACCGGGCCCGTTCATGGGCGGGTGGGTCCATCACCACCATGTGCTCGTAGATCGGGAACAGGTGGCGGTGCGCCTCGATCTGTTCGGTGATGTCGTCACCCTCGGGCACGAAGGGCAGCGGCGGGAACGGCCCACCGATCGCATTGACCGCCGAGAAAGAGTCGTGGTCCTTGAACGCCGCGAGCACCTCCTGGTATCCGGTGACCGCGTAGACGCCGTGATGGGGTTCCTGGTACACCGGGTTCTGCTCGCGCAGATGGTCCCAGTAGCCGTAGGGATCCTGGCTCAGTTCGTAGTCGGAGAAGAAATCCACGGAGGCGAGATCGGTCATCGGCGCGGCCGTCCTTTCGCTTGCCTGATCGATCGACCAGGCTGCTAGAATGAGCCATGCTTACCACGGTGTTCGACGTACGGTCAAGCAATTCTCACGCGGATAGTCGCTGAATGTCGGCCCCGCCCAAGGCTCGTGGGGACGCCACCGCACGCCAACGGCTCATCGAGGCGACTGCGAAGATCATGCGTGAGGAGGGCTACGCCGCAGCGACTTCCCGCAAGGTGGCCGCCGAGGCCGGCGTCAAGCAGGCCCTCGTCTATTACTACTTCCCGACGATGGACGACTTGTTCGTCGAGGTGCTGCGCGCCGGCGCCGAGAGCTCCCTGGAGCACATGAGGGCCGCGTTGACCAACGAGGATCCGCTGCGGGCGCTGTGGGCGATCAACAGTGATCCCAGCAGGACCGGTCTCAACACCGAGTTCATGGCTTTGGCCAACCACCGCAAGGCCATTCGGATCGAGTTGCGCGCGTACGCAGAACGGGTCCGCGACATCGAGACCGCGGCGGTCACGGTGGCGCTGCGCGCCCACGGCGTGGACCTGGAGAATCATCCGCCTGTGGTGATCTCGATGTTGATCGCCCAGGTCGCCCGCAGTCTGTGCAACGAGAGCGCGGTCGGGGTCACCCTGGGCCACGACGAGATGCGCGCCTATGTCGACCGCAGCCTGACACTGCTGATCGCGCAAGGGGATGGTTGACAGTTTCGGTGACAGGTGTCACGATCCTGATCGATCGACAAAATGTCGGTGAAACGGGTGAAATCGAGGTGCGCGCATGGGCGGTCGGGTCGAGGGCAAAGTCGCATTCATCACTGGCGCGGCGCGGGGGCAGGGGCGCAGCCACGCTGTGCGGTTGGCCGAGGAAGGCGCCGACATCATCGCGATCGACGTCTGCGGACCGATCAGCAGCCACACCGACATCCCGCCCGCCACGCCCGAGGACCTGGCCGAGACCGCCGATCTGGTCAAGGGGCTGAATCGGCGGATCGTCACCGCCGAGGTCGATGTGCGTGACTACGCCGCGGTGAAGGCCGCGGTGGACTCCGGGGTGGAGCAGCTGGGCCGCCTCGACATCGTGGTCGCCAACGCCGGTATCGGCAACGGCGGGCAGACGCTGGACCACACCAGCGAAGAGGACTGGACCGACATGATCGACGTCAACCTCTCCGGAGTCTGGAAATCGGTGAAAGCCGCTGTGCCGCACCTGCTCTCCGGCGGCCAAGGTGGATCGATCATCCTGACCAGCTCGGTCGGCGGCCTCAAGCCCTACGCGCACACCGGCCACTACATCGCCGCCAAGCATGGGGTGATCGGCCTGATGCGGACCTTCGCCGTCGAGCTCGGACAGCACTCGATCCGGGTCAACGCCGTCTGCCCGACCAACGTGAACACGCCGCTGTTCATGAACGAGGGCACCATGAAGCTGTTCCGCCCCGATCTGGAGAACCCGGGACCCGACGATCTGGCGGTGGCCGCGCAGTTCATGCATGTGCTGCCGATCGGCTGGGTCGAGCCGCGCGACATCAGCAACGCCGTGCTGTTCCTGGCCTCTGACGAGGCGCGTTACGTCACCGGTCTGCCGATGACCGTCGACGCCGGCAGCATGCTGAAGTAGCGCGGGATGCAACTCGTCTTCGCGCTGCCGCACATGTTGCGGCTACCTGCGATGTCGCAGCCCTGGGAGGCGGAGGTGACCGGGGCGGACCAGACCCGGATGGCCAAGTGCGCGGATGCCTGGGGATACGACATGATCGCTGTCCCCGAGCATTTCGTGATCCCGACCGAGCACGT
This sequence comes from Mycolicibacterium vaccae NBRC 14118 = CIP 105934, assembly GCF_001552715.1. Taxonomy (GTDB): domain Bacteria; phylum Actinomycetota; class Actinomycetes; order Mycobacteriales; family Mycobacteriaceae; genus Mycobacterium; species Mycobacterium vaccae. The sequence continues at coordinate 26,294 of NZ_BCRS01000076.1, forward strand.
GGAGTTGTCGGGACCCCACTATCTGCAATCCACGGTGGCGCAGGCCTACCTGGCGGGTGCCACCGACCGGATCCGGCTGAACTCGTGCATCACCGTGTTGCCGCTGCAGCATCCGATCGTGCTGGCCAAGGCCCTGGCCACCGCGGACTGGATGAGCAGCGGCCGGATGATGGTCACCTTCGGGGTGGGCTGGCTCGAAGGCGAGTTCGAGGCGCTCGGAGTTCCGTTCCGCGAGCGCGGCCGGATCGCCGACGAGTACCTGGCGGCGATCAAGGAGCTGTGGACCAGCGAGACACCGAGCTTCCAGGGCAAGTACGTGTCGTTCGACGAGGTCGCGTTCGAGCCCAAACCCGTGCAGAAGCCGCATCTGCCGATCTGGATCGGTGGGGACGCCGATGCGGCGCTGCGCCGCGCGGCCAAGTACGCCTCCGGGTGGTGGTCGTTCCTGACGCCACCCGAACAGATCGCCGAGAGGGTGGAGTTCATCAAGTCCCAGCAGGACTACGACGGCCGCCCGTTCGACGTCGTGCACGGGCTGGGCACCAACCGGGTGGGCGAGGGACATGTCGCGCAAAAGGATCCGCACGCGCGCCCCGGCATGAGCGCGGGCGAGATCGTCGACAAGCTGAGCTGGTTGGGCGAGCAGGGCGTCACCGTCAGCGCGGTGCCGATCCCGAAGGTCGGGGGCGTCGACGAGTACCTCGACTACGCGCAATGGGTGATCGAGGAGATCAAGCCGCAGCTGCCCTGAGCTAGCCGACCTGCGCGGCGATCTCCTCGACGGTCCACGGCGGCTCGTCGTGGTGGTCGCGGTAGGCCACCAGCGACGGGTTCTGCCGGTCGAATCGGCCGACGAATCCCCCTGCCGCGATGAAGATCTGGCCCGTCACGTGGGTGGCCAGGTCGCTGACCAGGTAGGCGTAGGTCGGGGCCGCGTACTCCGGCGGGGCGGCGTCCAGCGCGCCCCGGTAGCTGACCTCGTCGAGCAGGCCGCGGCGGTTGAGCTCGGTGATGTGGGCTTCGTAATCCGCGCCCGTCGACAGCCGGGTCCTGGCCCCCGGGCACACCACGTTCGCGCGCACCCCGTGCTCCTTGAGTTCGGCCGCGATCGCCAGCGTGAGGCTGGTGACGGCGCCCTTGCCTGCGGGGTAGCCGGTGCCGCCGTAGTCGCCGAGGAAAGCGAAGGAACCGGTGTTGACGATGACGCCCGAGCCCTGCCCCACCATCCGTGGGGCCGCTGCGCGGCAGGTCTGGAACGCGGTGCCCAGATGGGCGTCCATCAATTCCTGGAACTGGCCGGAGGTGACGTTCAGAATGGACGAGCCGGCCGGTTCGGCGGTGCCCGCGCAGTTCACCAGCATGTCGATGCGGTCGAACTCGCGCACACAGGTGTCGATCAGCGCGTCGGCGACGGCCGGGTCGGCCGGCGAACCGGGGTGGCCGACGGCGCCGGGAATGCGTTGTGCCGCTTGCTCGGCCGCGTCTGCGTCGCGGCCGTTGACCACCACGCCCGCGCCGTGGGCGGCCAGCAGTTCGGCGACGGCGAGCCC
>NZ_BCRS01000077.1 GCF_001552715.1 Mycolicibacterium vaccae NBRC 14118 = CIP 105934
GATGTCGTCGAGCCAGTCCGGCGCCGGTGCCGGCGGGTCGAAGATCGCCGGACCGATCAGGTCGACGGTCGGGCCCCAGTCGGTATGCCGGTACTCGAACGGTTTACCGGTGGGCACCAGGATGCGGGGTGCGTGGCGCAGCAGCTCATCGGCCGAGCCGACCTCGGGCAGACCCAATGACGTTCGCACCGAACGTATCCCGGCACGGAAGGGCCGGTCGAAGACGAACTGGGTGACGGCGCCGACACCCAGGTCGCGCACCGCGCCCAACGGGCCCGGCCACGGACGCGCGCCGGCACCGAACGGCGGCGAGCCCGGCGAGCGCAGGTACGGGATGAACGGCGAGAAGACCAACCACGGGCGCGTCTGCGCCTCCGCGGCCGACATCGCGCCCCAGCAGTTCGCGTCCACCAGGATCACGTCGGGATCCACCGCGCGCACCGCGTCGGCGAAGTCGTCGACCTCGTGTCCGGCCCGTTCGGTCAGCACGCGCACCGTCTCCTGCGCCGACCTGAGCACCCCGCTGGTGGTGTGCGCGCTCTGCAGCGCCTCGATGCGCGGATCCACCGCCGCGGCCTTGAAGCCCATGCCCAGGCACATATCCACGCCCGAGGCCATGGTGCGCACGTTGATCTCGTGGCCGCGCGCCGACATCTCCTGCAGCAGCGCCGAGAACGGGAACAGGTGACCGATCGCCGGCGCGGTGTAGGCCAGCACTACCGCCATCGGACACCCCCCGAGGTGGCACCGATCCGGACCGGCAGCGGCGACGAATCACGAACATGCACCCAATCGACACCGCCGAGATGGTGGTCCTTCTCGACGACGACGGCCAGACCATCGGGTCGGCACCCAAATCGCAGGTCCACCATGCGTCCACCCCGCTTCATCTGGCCTTCTCCTGCTACCTCTTCGACGGCACGGGCCGCGTTCTGCTGACGCGCCGCGCCCTGCACAAGCGCACGTTCCCCGGCATCTGGACCAACACCTGCTGCGGGCATCCCGCCCCCGACGAGGCGCTGGACGAGGCCGTGACCCGCCGGGTGCACCAGGAGCTCGGGTTGCAGATCGCCGGGCTGCGTTGTGTGCTGCCCGATTTCCGCTACTACGCGGTGGCCGCCGACGGCGTCGTGGAGAACGAGGTGTGCCCGGTGTACTGCGGGCGCGCCGTCGGTCCGGTGCGTCCCGCGCCCGACGAGGTCGCCGACTACGCGTGGGTGCCGTGGTCGCAGTTGCGGGCGGCGGCACAGTTGAGCTGGGCGATCAGCCCGTGGGCCGCCGAACAGGTCCCGCTGCTGGACCGGGCCGGGATCGGACATCAGAGCTAGCTCCTGAGCTCGAAGAGCCGCTCGGCGTACGCCAGGTCGTCGCGCCACAGCCGGTTCGCGGCGCGTCGCATCAGCGGCCGGATCAGCGGCGCCGCGACCAGTCCGGTCCCGAACCGCGGCCGGTCGGAGTGGGCGATCGCCGCTTCGATCACCGCGGTGCGGGGCCGCCCGTCCGGGCCCGGGCCCAGCGGGGTGGCGTGGGTCTCGACGACGCTTCCGCGGCCCTCCCCCTCGATGATGCGCATGACCACCGTGCGCGGTCCGGGCGTGGTGAACTCGGCGATCACCGGCACGCCCAGCTTGCCGATGTGGAACGTGACCTCGACCAGGAACCTGTCCAGGTCCTCGGCCAGGCCGTCGTCGGCAGGCGGCGCGCTGATCACCCGCAGCTGGGTGAACGAGTATGGGTGAAACCACGCGCCGTGCCACGGATCCAGGCGGTTGGCGACGATGTCGCGCGGTTCGCAGACCCCCTCCAGCCGGGTCACCGCCGCCAGCGACGGCTGTCCGGGCCGGACCGGGACGACCGGCGCATCCGTCGGGGCCGAAACGTCTACTTCGGCACCGGATTCGGCGTCGGACCGGGCATCCAGCCGGACCCAGCACAGCACACCGTCGTCGTGGGCCGGGTAGGGCTTCCACGAGCCGTGCCGACGTTCGCCCAGCCGCAACCCGTGCCACGGGCAGACCAGCGTGCCGCAGTCCACCGGCGCGGTCGCCAGGTCCGCGCCCAGATGCGGGCAGGCGCGCGGGGCCACCAGCAGGCCGCCGTCGGCACCGCGCCACGCCACCAGTTGCCTGCCGGCCACCGTGGTTCCGTACGCCTTCGTGGTGATCTGCGAACTCGCCGCGACGACGAACCAGTTTCCGCCCGGGCGACGCAGCGCGCGCCGCAGCGCCGCGTCGATCACCGCCGGGTTGGCGTCCTGATAGGTCGGCGTCTGCGCTGCCCACGACGGGGCCCGCACCACCTCGAACGGCCACGCCTTGGCCAGCCTGGCCCGCATTCCGGTCAACGTGTTCACCGCGCACCCCCGGCCGAGGTGGCAAGCCTTCGCAATACCGCCGACCGGCCCTGGTTCGGGACGGTGTGCAGTGCGTGCCCGGCCAGGCCGAAGCCGGCGAGCAGCTCGTTGGCGGCGGTCCAGCCGGTCGTCGCCGCGCGTTCCATCAGCGCCACCGGCAGGTCGATGCGGATCCCGTCACCGGCGAGCACCACCCGCGGATCGGGTGTCGCCACGGTCGGCCGGTCGGCGAAATCGCCCGGGGCGAACCGCGGGCAGTCGGCGCGGCGGAGCAGCCGTTCGGCCACGATCGTCGCGCCCGCGGTCTCGGGGTAGAGCTCATGCATCCGGGCGAGCAGCCGGCTGCGCACCTCGGTGTCACCCTCGGTGACCGAGTAGGCATGCAGCTCAACCACCGAACCGCCTGTGCGGGAGCACCATTCGGTCGACTCGCGTTCATAGCGCTCGAGCACGCTGATGTTGTCGAGCGGTTCGCGGCCACCGGTGGCGACGAACGCCGCACGGTCGGGGCGCACCGGACGGTCCAGCCACAATCGCAGCACCACGAACGGCGGCGCGGTGCCCATCGCGGCGACCTGTTCGCGCCACCCCGGGTCCCCGAGGGTCGGCGAGGCCGCGACCAGCCGCTGCAGTGCGCCGACGTCGGTGGCCAGCACCGCGGCGTCCGCCGACCATGTCCGGCCGCCCGCGCCGGTCACAGTCACCCCGTCGGCGACGGCGACGGTGTCGACCTCGGCCCCGGTGTGGAACACCACGCCGCGGCCCTCCAGATACCGGCGCAGCGGATTCCACAGCGCCACATCGAAGTTCGCGTTGGCAACGTCGAAGATCAGGCCCTCACTGGAGCCCAGGAAGTAGATGTGGAACATGGTGACCAGTTCCCCGGCCGACAGCGTCTCCGGCCGCGCGAAGAAGCTGCGCGCGAACACCTCGAACGCCAGGTGCCGCGCCGCCTCGGGAAAATTGATGTCGCGCAGGAAGGTTGCCGCATCGCGGTCGTCGAGCAGGTCGTAGGTCTCGGGAACCGACACCGTGGCCAGCGGGGCGGCGGCCTTGGCGTCCAGCCGGACCAGGTCACGCAACCGGAACGTGGGGCTGCGCAACGCGAAAGCCAACGCGTTCAACGGCGGGGTCTGCGGGAGCCCGCGGAACGTGTCCTGCCTGCCGGCCCCGTCGATCAGCGGGTAGTCCTCGACCGGTGTCAGCGCAGTCAGCCCGGGATCGCTGCGCTGCAACATCGCCCGCAGGTTGTAGTACTGCCGGAAGAACGCGTGGAAGCCACGGTTCATCGCCACCGGAGTACCGTCCTCCAGCGCGTCCGGCCAGCCGCCTACCCGCCCGCCGAGATAGTCCTGCTTCTCCACGACGTCGACCGCGACCCCGCGTTCGGTCAGCCCGGTGGCCGCGGCCAGACCTGCGATGCCGCCGCCGATGACGACGACGCGCGGCCGGCCCTCACCCGCCGACGCGCGGCCGGGGTGAGCGGGCCAGGTCTGGCGCCGACGATCAGATCCGTTGAGATGCCCGCCGAAATGCCCGCTGAAATGCCACTGATCCACCCTCACACTCTCCTGAGTCGCACTCGGTTGACCCATGCCTTACCGATGCCCGCCACAGCGACGGCCAATCGTCGTGGCTTGCCCACCGTCGCACGCCGGCCGAAGATCTCGAAGTCGATCGCCTCGATCCGGGCCAGGATGTCGGAGTACAGCGTCAGCGCGGCCGCCACGCAGGGACGCGACGGCGGCGCCAGCGTGGCGATCCCGGGCCTGGCCTGGTCGTAGACCTGCCGCGCGATCGCGTGCTGCTCGGCCAGCGCGGCGCGCACCCGGCCGTCGGTGCGCCGGTTGGCCTGACACCAGCTCAGCAGCTCGCGGTCCACGCCGTGGGCGGCCAGCTCGTCGGCGGGCAGGTACACCCGTCCCCTGGTCAGGTCCTCGTCGACGTCGCGCAGGAAGTTCGTCAGCTGGAACGCTTTGCCCAGCGCGGCGGCATACGGCGCCGACTCCTCGCGGGGGACCACGGTGCCCAGCACGGGCAGCATCTGCAGGCCGATCACCTCGGCCGAGCCGTGCATGTAGCGGTCCAGGGACTGCCGGTCGGGATAGTCGGTGACCGTCAGGTCCATCCGCATCGCCGCCAGGAAATCGTCGAACAGGTCCCAGCCGATGTCGTAGGTGCGCGCGGTGTGCACCACGGCGGTCAGGATCGGATCACCGTCACAGGACTGCCGGTCGACGAGACTGCTGAACAGCCGCGTCGACAGCTCCTGCAGCCGCTCGGCGCGCTGCTCGATCGTCGCCGTCCCGGCCAGATCGTCGAGGATGTCGTCGGCGACCCGGGCGAACCCGTACAGCGCGTGCACCGCCGGCCGCTGCTTGGGCGCCAGCAGCCGGGTGGCGAGGTAGAACGTCTTGCCGTGCTGGGCGTTGATGGTCCGGCACTGCCGGTATGCCTCGCGCAGTTCCGGGTCGCGCACCCCTGCGGCGTCGAGCTCCATCTTGATCATGAGTGGTTGACCTCCGAGGTGAGACGGCGAACGGGAATGCCGGTGATCCGGTCGGCGGCCAGGCGGCCGGACAGGATCGCGGTCGGAACCCCGACCCCGGGGACGGTGGACGATCCGGCCAGCACGACGTTGTCGACGCCGCGCACGGTGTTGGCCGGGCGGAACGGCCCGGTCTGGGCGAAGGTGTGTGCGAGCGCGAACGGGGTGCCCGCCGCCATCCCCTGGCGGCGCCAGTCGGCCGGGGTGACCACGTGCAGCAGCTCGGCGTCGTCGCCGACACCGGGCATCCGGTCGCGCACCGCGGACAGCATCTGTTGGACATACCCCGATCCGGCGGCGTCCCAGTCCATTGAGCCGATTTCGGTGTTGGGGGCCGGAGCCAGCACGTAGAGCAGGTCACGCCCGGGCGGCGCCAGCGACGGATCACCGGCGGTCGGGCGGGTCACCAGCAGCGACGGGTCCCCCATCACTTTGCCGTCGTCGATGATGTCGCGGAAGGTCTGCTTCCACGCGTCCCCGAACAGGATGGTGTGGTGGCCGGCTTCCTGACCGGCACCGTCACCGACGGCTCTGCAGCCGACGTGGGCGACCACCGCCGACGGCGCGGGCCGCAGCCGCAGCGGCCGTCGCGGCGTGCGGCCGATCAGCTGGTAGGTGTCGGGCAGCTCGGTGGTCAGCACCACCGCGTCCGCCGGCACCCGCAGACCGTCGAGGGTGCGCACCGCCGCGACCCGCGACCCGCTGAACTCCAGCTCCGAAACCGGTGCACCGTAAACGAATTCGACACCGGCGCGGCTGGCGGCCGCAGCCATCGCATCGGGCAGCGCGCGCATCCCGCCGCGCGGGAAGTACACCCCTGCCACGGTGTCCATGTAGGCGATCACCGCGTACACGGCCAGCGCGCTCTGCGGCGGCACCCCGGCGTAGAGGGCCTGGAAGGTGAACACCCGCAGCAGCCGTTCGTCGCTGAGGAACCGGCGCACCACGGGCTCCCACCGGCGGAACCCGCCGAGCGCGACCAGGCGCGCCAGCGACGGCGTCAGCAGCGACAGCGGCGAGTCGAAGTTGTCGGCGATGAACCCGTCGAACTCGGTGCGGTACAGCTTGGTCAGCCAGTCCCGCAGCCGCAGATAGCCGTCGGCCTCCGCACGCCCGGCGAACCGTTCGATCTCGGCCGCCATCGCCGCCGCGTCGGTGTGCACCTGCAGTGCGCTGCCGTCGGCGAACTTCGCGTGATAGGCCGGGTGTACCGGGTCCATCGGCAGGCAGTCGGCCAGCGACTCCCCGACCGCGGCGAACGCCTCGTCGATGATGTCGGGCATGGTCAGCACCGTCGGGCCGGTGTCGAGCCGGTAGCCGTTGACGTCGGCGCGGCCGACGCGGCCGCCGGGATGCAGACCGCGCTCGACGACGGTGACCGAACGGCCGCGGCCGGCCAGTTGCATCGCCGCCGACAGCCCGGACAGCCCGGCGCCGACCACGACGACGCGGTCGGTTCTCCCGCTCAGTGCGCGCATCAGGCGGCCCGCTGGGTGCAGGCGACGGCCATCTCGGCCAGCGCGGCGCGGGGCACCTCGGGGATGTGGGCACCGTCGAGGAAGCGCAGCGCCGCGTCGTGCCGCCGGCCGATCTGCTCCTCGATCCACTGCACGGCGCCGCTGGCCATGATCAGCGTGCGCCAGCGCGCCACCGCGTCGGCGTCGACCTCCGGGCTGCGCATCAGCTCGGCCAGCTGGCGCCGCAGGCCCGCCCCGGCCAGTTCGTAGGCCGCGACGATGACGCTGGTGGCCTTGCCCTCCTCCATGTCGCTGCGCGCGGGTTTGCCGGTCAGAGAGGGCGATCCGAACACCCCGAGGATGTCGTCGCGCAACTGGAACGCCTCGCCGATCGCGGCGCCGTATCCGGACAGTGCGTCCGACACGTCGGGGCCGCAGCCGGCCATCGCGGCGCCGAGCTCCAGGGGCCGGCGCACCGTGTAGTTGCCGGACTTGCGGCGCAGCACGTCGAGCACCTCAGGCAGGGTCGGGAACGTCTGGCAGCTGTTGAGCAGGTCCGACAGCTGGCCGACCGCCAGCTCCGTGCGCATGTCGTCATAGCGGGGCAGCACCCGGGCCAGCGCGTCGTCCCCAACTCCGCTGCGGCGCAACATCTCCTCGGCCCACACCAGACACAGGTCGCCGAGCAGGATCGCCGCGGACTCACCGAACCGGCTCGCCGAGCCGGCCAGACCGTTGTCGCGGTGCCACCGCCCGAACACCACGTGCGCGGTGGGGCGGGCCCGGCGCAGCGCGGAGTTGTCCATCACGTCGTCCTGGATCAGCGCGAAGGTGTGCAACAGCTCCAGGCTCGCCGACGCCCGCAGCGCGGCCTCGTCCTCCTCGGCGCCGCACAGCCAGCCCAGGTACATGAACGTCGAGCGCACGTACTTGCCGCCGTCGAGGAACCCGGCCAGCAGGTCCCCGGCGACGTCGACCCCGGCTCTGTCCAGCCGGCGCACGCACTCCCCACGGACGAAGTCCTCAAGATGTTCCCGGACCGCCGCCCGGACATTCTGCCGCCAGTCCCTCAGACCCGGCTCCGCCAACTGCAAGCCGGCGAGTTCACCCCTGTTCAACCGCGTCCCCTCTTCATCTCGACCTGAGTGCTATGGCTTCCATTCGGAACCGCGGTCCCCCCGGATTGGTCGGATGTGTCATTTATTTCGTCACCGCGGCCGCACGCCCGGTCCGCCGCACCTGGCGGCGGGCAGAATGCCGCGGACCGGCGTCGAAGCGGGCATGCCAACGCGCGAGCGGGGGCGGCGCCCACCAGTTCCAGCGCCCCATCAGATGCATCAATGCCGGCAGCAGCACCATCCGTACCAGAGTGGCATCAATCAGCACGGCGAGCATCAGGCCGAGACCGAACATCCGCATGAACGACACCTGCGCGGCGATGAGCGCCCCGAACGAGACCGACATGATCAACGCCGCCGCGGTGACCACCCTGCCGGTGTGCGCCAGCCCCAACGCCACACTCTCATCGTTGTCCTGCCCCCCACCCGCGAGCCAGAACTCGCGGATGCGGGCGATCAGGAAGACCTCGTAGTCCATGGACAGCCCGAACGCGACACAGAACAGCAGCACCGGCATGTTGACGACCAGCGTCCCGGTCGGTGTCGTGCCGAGCGCGCCGAGATGGCCGTCCTGGAAGATCCACACCAGCGCGCCGAACGCCGCCGACAACGACAGCGCGTTGAGCACCAGCGCCTTGACCGGCAGTACCACGCTGCCGGTGAGCATGAACAGCAGCACGAAGGTGATCGCCGCGATGATGCCGAGCACCAACGGCAGCCGCGCGGTGATCGAATCGACGCTGTCTCTGTTGATCTGAGCGATCCCGGTGACCTCGACAGCGCGCCCGCCGGGGCCGCCGAGCGCGCGCAGCCGGTCGAGCTGGCGTTCGGACTCCGCCGAGAACGGCGGCGCGTTACTGCCGACGGTCAGGAACGCCGCGCCGCCCCGCTGACCGGCCGCGCCGGTGACCGGCCCCACCCGGCGGCCGTCGGCGAACGTGCCCGTCGGCGCGCTGACCATCGACACGTCCTCGATCGCCGACGCCTCGGTGGCGAAACGGTCGAAGTCCTGCGGTGTCAGGCCTGCGGCGTCGGGCACCACGACCGTCAGCGCGGTCTCGGAGTTGTCGGAGAAGTCGGCGCGCAACATGTCGCCCACCTGATGCGCGGACGCCGACGCGGGCAGCACCCGGTCGTCGGCCACCCCCCACGTCACCCCCAGGAACGGCAGGCCGAGAGCGACCAGCAGCACCACCCCGGCCAGCCCCACCGGCACCGCGCGGCCCATCACGAACTTCGTCGAGCGGTACCAGAAGTTCTGTTGCACCGGCCGGTCCGCCGGCGCGGTGCGCCGGACCAGACGGCGGACGTCGAACGCGTCGAGCCGGGGACCGGCCAGCACGATCGCCGCAGGGGTGACCACGATCGCGGCCGCGGCGCACAACACGACCGTGGCGACGCCGGCATAGGCGAACGACTTCAGGAAGTACATCGGGAACAACACCAGCGTCGCCATCGACAGCGCGACGGTCAGCGCGGAGAACAGCACGGTGCGGCCCGCGGTCGTCATCGTGGTGATCAGCGCGCGGTCCCGGTCCGCGCCTGTGGCGATCTCGTCGCGGAACCGGCTGACGATCAGCAGCGTGTAGTCGATGGCCAGCGCAAGCCCCAGTGCGGTGGCCAGATTCAGCGCGAAGATCGACACGTCGGTGACCGTCGCGATGACGCGCAGCACCGACATGGTCGACACGATGGCCAGGCCGCCGACCGCCACCGGCAACGCCGCGGCCAGCAGCCCCTTGAACACCCACACCAGTACCAGGAAGCTCAGCGGGATCGCGATCGCCTCCATCAGCAGCACATCGCGCTGCGTCTGGTCGTTGATCTGCTCGTAGACGATCGTCGACCCGCCGGCCAGCACCGTGACGCCCGGATGCCGCGGCACCACGGTGGCGGTGATGTCGTCGACCAGCGCCTGGGCACGGCGGGGGGCGACGTTCTCGTCGCCGCGCAGTTCGGCGATGACCAGGCCGGTGCGCCCGTCCTCGGAGGTCAGCACGCCGGCCTGACCGGGTGGGGCGGTCCAGGTGGAGGTCACGCTGACCACAGCAGGGTCGGCCTCCAGGCGTGCGGCGATGGCCTGTCCGGTGTCCCGGGCGGCAGGGGCGTCGGCGCCCTGCGGATCGCTGACGGTCAGGACGAGCTGCATGTCCCCACGACCGAACGTGTCGATCAGGATGCGGGTGGCGCGGGCCGATTCCGACGTCGGGTCCTGGAACCCGCCGCTGGCGAGGCTGCCCACCACCGGCACACCGAAGATCGCGGCGCCGATCATGAGCATGACGGCGACGGCCACGATGCGGCGCGGTGCCGCGATGGCCCACAACGCAATTCGGTGCAGCAGACGGCGCCTCTTCTCGATACCGCCGGATCACCCGGCGCCGATGATGACCTCAGCGTCTTCCCTGCGGGCCCCGCACGGAAACCTGTCGGGATCGGACGTCGGATTTCTGTCACACCTGGGCGGTCCGGTTCGTCTCACCTGTATGACGACCACACGCATCGAACCCCTGTCCCCCGACCGCGCCCCGCTGCGCACCCGGCTGCTGTGGCGCTTCGCCAAGCGCCGCTTCGGTGAGGTGCCCGAGCCGTTCGCGATCTACGCGCATCATCCGCGGCTGATGCTGGCCGGCGCGGTGCACGAGGGGATGCTGGACCGGGCCTCGACCACATTGCCCGCCGGCGTGCGCGAGCTCGCCGTCTACTGGACCGCCCGGCAGATCGGCTGCTCGTGGTGTGTCGACTTCGGCGCGATGCTGATGCGCCTGGACGGCCTGGACATGGCGCGGCTGACCGAGATCGACGACTACGCGAACTCCCCCCGGTTCACCGGCGACGAGCGCGCGGCGATCGCCTACGCCGCCGCGATGACCACCGACCCGCACACGGTCACCGACGCACAGGTGGCCGATCTGCGCCGCCGTTTCGGCGCCGACGGGGTCATCGAGCTGACCTACCAGATCGGCGTCGAGAACATGCGGGCGCGGATGAACGCCGCACTAGGAATCACCGAGCAGGGGTTCAGCTCCGGGGATGCCTGCCGGGTGCCGTGGGCCGGCTCGGATCAGCAGGGTTCAGCGGCGAACCGGTGAACTTGTCCGGGTTGGCGATGTCGTAGATCGCCACCACCCGCCCGTCGCGCACCGTCATCGCCTGGATGCGGGGCGCTATCGCCGGCGCGTCGTCGGTGGCCTCCGCGCCGGGCGAGTACAACCCGAGCTCCCCGTTGACCAGCCCGAGCAGTCCGCTGCCGAGCAGCCGCTGCGCGCCGTACCGCCGCCGCAGCCCGAGCAGCAGGCGGGCCACCTTGTCGCTGCCGGAGACCACGCGCGCGGCGGTGGGCGCCCTGCGGTTCGAGTCACCGGTGAACGTGACATCCGGGTGCAGCAGCCCGACGACCTTGCCGAGATCGCCGGAAGCCATGGCTTCCAACAGCTTTCCCACCACTTCGGCGTGGTCGGCAGCGGGCGGTGGAGCGGCCGAGACCGCGCGGCGCGCGCGGGAGGCGAGCTGGCGGGCCGACTCGGCCGACGAGCCGAGCACCGTCGCGATCTCGGGGAACGGCACCGCGAAACCGTCGTGCAACACGAACGCCACCCGCTGGTCGGGAGTCAGGTTCTCCAGCACCACCATTGCGGCGAACCGCGCGTCCTCGCCGGCCACCACCGAGGCCAGCGGATCGGCGCCGTCGAATCCCGTGACCACCGGCTCCGGCAGCCACTCACCGACGTAGGTCTCGCGGCGGTGCGCCGCCGAGCGCAACCGGTCCAGGGCCAGCCGGCTCACCACCGTGGTCAGCCACGCCTTGAGGTCGTCGATCGCGGTGGCGCGATGGGTATCCCAGCGCAGCCAGGCATCCTGCACGACGTCCTCGGCATCGGCCACCGTGCCGGTGAGGCGGTAGGCCACCGACATCAGGTGTGGCCGCAGCTGCTCGAATTCGCCGACGCGCGCGCTCGCGGTCATGACACGAGTCTAGAACGCGCGGGCCCGGATACCGTTGTGACGGCAAAGATCTGCCGCAGCAAGGATTCCGTACCGTGGGTGCGGCGACCCGGCGAACCGTATATTGCGCAAATGGCTATCAGGGAGCAGCCGCCGATCCCCGTGGTCGGCGGCAAGGGTCTTCAGGCCGGCGCGCTCGGCCTGGTGGGCAACGTCGTGATCGGCCTTGCCGCCGTCGCCCCGGCCTACAGCCTGGCCGCCACCCTCGGCTACGTGGTGCTCGCGGTCGGGGAGAAGGCGCCGTCGATGTTCGTGCTCGCGTTCATCCCGATGCTGCTCGTCGCGTTCGCCTACAAGGAGCTGTCCCAGGACACGCCGGACTGCGGCACCACGTTCACCTGGGGCACCAAGGCTTTCGGGCCGTGGATCGGTTGGATCGGCGGATGGGGGCTGGCCGTCTCGGCGATCATCGTGCTGGCCAACGTCGCCGAGATCGCCGCGATCTACCTGTTCGACTTCCTCGGTCTGGACGACCTCGCCGAGAACGTGTTGGCGAAAGTGTCGCTCGGGTCGTTCTTCATCATCGCGATGACGTTGCTGTCGGCCCGCGGCATCGTGGTCAGCGAGCGCGTGCAGAACGTGTTGATCACGATCCAGTTCGGGGTGCTGATCCTCGTCAGTGTCATCGCGCTGGTCCGGGTGTTCTCCGGCACCGCCGGAGCGCAGGCCATCTCCCCGCAGCTGTCGTGGCTGTGGCCCGGCGGGCTGGACGCGTCGTCGATCGCCGCGGCGGTGATCCTGTGCATCTTCATCTACTGGGGCTGGGACGCCTGCCTCGCCGTCGGCGAGGAGACCAAGGACCCCGGCCGCACCCCCGGGATCGCGGCGCTGATCACCACCGTGATCCTGGTGTGCACCTACGTGCTGGTGGCCTACGCGATCCAGTCGTTCGCCGGGTTCAGCGAGGTGGGCATCGGGCTGAACAACCCGAACAACACCGACGACGTGCTGACCGTCCTCGGCGAGCCGGTCGCGGGCGCCGTCGCGGCCTCGGCGCTGCTGCTGACGGTCTCGTTGTCGGCGCTGTCCTCGACCCAGACCACAATCCTGCCGACCGCGCGCGGGACGCTGTCGATGGCGGTCTACGAGGCGATTCCGAAGAGGTTCGCCTCGGTGCACCCGCGTTACATGACGCCGGCGTTCGGCACCATCGTGATGGGCGCCTCGGCGCTGTTCTTCTACATGCTGCTGACGTTCCTGTCGGAGAACGCGCTGGCCGATTCGGTGGCCTCGCTGGGGTTGGCGGTGGCCTTCTACTACGGCATCACCGCGTACGCGTGCGTGTGGTATTTCCGTCGCTCGCTGTTCACCTCCGCACGAAACCTGTTCTTCCGCGGGATCTTTCCGCTCCTGGGCGCGCTGGCGATGACGTGGGCGTTCTTCCAGAGCGCCTACGACATGATCCAGCCCGACTACGGCTACACCGCGTTCGGGCCGCTGGGCGGGGTGTTCGTGCTCGGCGTGGGGATGCTGGTGCTCGGCATCCCGCTGATGCTGGCGTGCTTCGCGTTCGGCACCAAGCGGTTCTTCCGCGGCGAGACGCTCAACGCGACCACCGAGGTGAAGGTTCTCGACACCTACTGAAAGCACTGAAAGACAGGCCCCGCAATGCATCTGACAGTCGGATACCTCGCGACCCCCACCGGTGACGACGGCATTGCACTGGCCAGTGCAATGGCCCGGACCTTCGCCGCGGCCGTCGACGTGGTGCTCGTCGTCCGGGAGGAGCTTCCCGACGGGCATCCCGGCCGGCTGGAATACCAGCAGATGCTGGTCCACCGCGGGCAGCAGTGGATCGCTCGGGCGGTGGACGCGCTGGCCGCCGACGGGATCACCGCGGGGTCGTCGGTGGTCGTCGGAGAATCGTTCGCGCAGACACTCATCGAGGTCGCCGAGCAGAAGTCCTCGGAGATGATCGTCGTCGGCGGTGCGCGGGACGGGTTCTTCGGCGGGCACACCATCGGGCCGGTGACCGGGTCGCTGCTGCACTCGTCGCCGATCCCCGTGGCGCTGGCGCCGCGCGGGTACGCCGAAGACCCCGACGACACGTTCGTGGAGGTGACGGCCGCGGTGCCGACCAAGCCGGGCGACGACAACCCGTTGCCCTTCGCGATCGCGCTGGCCGGTGAGGCCGATCTGCGCATCCGGATGCTGTCGCTGGTGTCGGCGGAGAACCTCGCCGAGGCCGGCAGCGTGCGCGAGGTGCGGGCGCTGCAGCGGGTGGCCGCCGAGAAGAACCTGGAGGTCGCCGCGCGCGCCCTGCCCGATGCGCCGGAGATCGCGTCGCTGGTGGCCGACGGGATGACGCTGGAGTCGGCGCTGAAGAAGCTGCAGTGGGAGGACGGCGATCTGCTGGTCGTCGGGTCGAGCCGGTTCGCCGCACCGCGCCGCATCTTTCTGGGGTCGACGGCGGCCCGGATCCTCGCAGCCGTCGACGTGCCGGTGATCGTGGTGCCGCGCGGCTAGCCGGCCGCCGTCTTCTTCTCCTACGCCGCGAGAGTGCGCTCAGGGTCGTGCGCACGGGCCTGGGCACGACCGTGAGCGCACGCTCGCAGCGGATGCCGGTCTGCGACACGCGACGACACGCCGTTGCCGCGCGGGTGCAGTCACTGTCGAGACGAAGACAGGCCGACGCCGGCAGAGGCACGTCCGGCGGAGAACGCGTGCAGATCTGGCAAACACTGTTTTGATCTTGATTTGCGGGTTTGCTGCGGTGTGGCGAATTACTGCTCTTCCACGTAAATTACGCGGTGCGCCGATTACCTGAGCCCACGTTCGGACCTCCACGTCGGATTGCCCTTGTCGATCCCGTAGCAAACCCGGATGCCATCACTTACCATCAGCTTCGCCGACCTGGCTACGTCATCTACGCGGGGAGAATGTCATGGGTCATGCGAAGTACATCGGGCGCGTGGGTGCGTTGGCGGTATTGCTGGGGATCGGCACTGCAATAGCGAGTCCGGCCGCGGCGGAGACCGCGACGAGCGATCCGTCGAGTTCCTCCGATTCGTCTTCGGAGCCCGCGGTGGCCGACTCCGCCCCGGACACACCCACGACCGACACCGACGAAGATCTCGACGAAGCGGACGACGAAGCCGACGCCGACGAAGATCTCGAAGACGAAGTCGAAGTCGACGACGAAGACGACGACGCGGACGACGCGGACGACGCGGACGACGCGGACGACGAAGAGGGAGTCGAGGACGAAACCGAGCCGGAGCCGGAGCCGGAGCCGGAGCCTGAGCCGGAGCCGACCGTAGAGGACGAGACCTCGGCCGAGCTTGCGGAGGATCTCACCGAAGAACGCGACGAAGAACGCGAGGAAGAGCCTGCGGTCGACGTACCCGAGCCCGCCGACACCGAGGACGACGACACGCCCGCCCGCGTCGAGACCATAGCCAATCCTGCTGCCGCAGTGAGTACGTCACCCGGGGCGCCGGCGCCGGCGCCACTGGTGCGTCAGCCCGTCACACCGATCGGCGCGATCCTCGGTGCACCCTTCGCACTGATCAACATCGCCGTCGAAGCCCTGAACATGCTGTTCACGCCGACGCCCGGCACGCCGGCCGATCCGCCCGTCCTGTGGGGGGTGCTGGCTTTCGTGCATCGCGAGATCCACCGCACGTTCTTCAACAGCGCGCCGTACGCCGTCGCCGACAGCGCAAGCACCAGCGAGGACGTCCCCACCACGATCCCGGTGCTGGACAACGACACCGACCCCAACGGCGACCTGCTGACGATCAAGAAGTTCACCCAGCCCGCCAACGGCACCGTCGTGCTCAATCCCGACGGCACCTTCACCTACACCCCGAACGCCGACTTCAACGGCACCGACACCTTCACCTACACCGTCTCCGACGAGGCGAGTGCATGGCATGTCCACGGTCTGGTCAGCCTGCTGTTCCGCGGCGGACACGCGCCGACGACCACCGTCACCATCGCCGTCGGCGCGGTCAACGACGCCCCCACCATGAATCCGGACAGGCCCGTCACCGACTCGGTCACCGGTGTCGTCACCGCCGACCTGAACGCAGAGGACGTCGACGGCGACCCCCTGACCTACGAGGTCAGCACACCGTCCCGGGGCGCCGTCACCATCGTCGACGGGGCGTTCGTCTACACCCCCACCGCCGCAGCCCGTGCCGCGGCCGGACAGGGCGGTCCCGCCACCGACACCTTCACCGTGACGGTCAACGACGGCAACGGCGGCGCCGTCAGCCAGACCTTCACCGTCGCCGTCACCCCGAACATCGACAACATCACCATCGAGATGCGTTGGGGCGCAGCGCCGAGAGATCTGGACTCACATCTCGTGGGACCCGGCACGGGCGGCGGGCAGTTCCACGTCTATTACGGCAACAGGAACCTGCGGGAGACGGACGGCACCTTCGTCGCCACCCTCGCCGCCGACGACACGAACGGGTTCGGGCCTGAGCTGACCACGCTCTACACCCGCACGCCCGGTGAATACCTCTTCTATGTCCACCGGTTCAGCACCGAGGCCGGATGGGACGTTTCCGAAGCCAGCGTCACCGTCCGCGACTCGGTCAGCGGAATCAACACCGTGTTCACGATCTCCGACGAGGCGACCGGACGCTACTGGTCGGTGTTCACGCTCACGATCTCCGACACCGGCCTGGTCACGGTGTCACCTGTGGACACCTACAGCGAGACCGAACCCACGCTGACCACCCTCTGACCACCGCGACCATCCTCTGACCACCGCGGAATAGCGTTCCTGGCTGCGCTCAAGCCGCCGACAACAGCCAGGAACGCTATTCCGCGGGGTGGTTAGCGCTTGGTGAAAATCGTGCGGTGCCAAGCCTTGTCGACCACGCCCGTGATGTCGCTCATCACATGCTTGATCGACAGGTACTCCTCGAGCGAGTACTGGCTCATGTCCTTGCCGAAGCCCGACGCGCCGAAACCGCCGTGCGGCATCTCCGAGATGATCGGGATGTGGTCGTTGATCCACACGCAGCCGGCGTGGATCTCGCGTGACGCCCGCTGCGCCCGGTACACATCGCGTGTCCACGCCGACGCCGCCAGCCCGTAGGCGGTGTCGTTCGCCTGCCGGATCGCGTCGTCGTCGTCGGTGAACGAGCGCACGGCCAGCACCGGCCCGAAGATCTCGTCGCGCCACACCTCGGACTGTTCCGATACGTCGGCGATCAACGTCGGCCGGTAGAACGACCCGGGGCCCTCCGGCGCCACCCCGCCGGTCACGATCCGTCCGCCCTCGCCCGGCGCACGCTCGACCATGCCGGCGACCTTGGCCCGGTGCGCGAGCGTGATCAGCGGCCCCAGGTCGGTGTCGGGGTCGTGCGGATCACCGATCACCACCTTGCCCATCACCTCGGCCACCCCGGCCACGAAGTCGTCGTAGAGCGGCCGCGCGACGATCGCGCGCGTCGCCGCGGTGCAGTCCTGCCCGGTGTTGATCAGCGATCCGGCGACCGAACCCTGGATCGCGGCGTCCAGATCGGCGTCGTCGAACACCACGAACGGCGCCTTGCCGCCGAGTTCCAGCTGCGTGCGGTGCCCGTGCACGGCGGCCGCCGCCATCACCCGGCGTCCCACCGGCGTGGACCCGGTGAACGTGACCATGTCGACGTCGGCATGCCCGGCCAGCGTGGTGCCGACGTCCGCGCCGGACCCGGTCACCACGTTGAACACCCCGGGCGGCAGACCCGCCTCCCCGGCCAGCCGGGCCAGGGTCAGCGTCGTCAGCGGGGTGATCTCGGCGGGCTTGATCACGACCGAACATCCGGCGGCCAGTGCGGGCAGCACTTTCCACACCGCCATCTGCAGCGGATAGTTCCACGGGGTGATGGTGGCGACCACGCCGACGGCCTCGCGCCGGATCGAGGAGGTGTGGTCCCCGGAGTACTCGCCGGAGGCCTTGCCTTCGAGATGGCGGGCCGCGCCTGCGAAGAAGTCGATGTTGTCGACGCTGCCGGGGACGTCGAACTCGGTGGCCAGCCGCACCGGCTTGCCGGTCTGGCTGACCTCCTCGGCGACCAGGTCCGCCGTCGCCTCGTCGGCCAGCTTGGCGAGCTTGGCCAGCACCGCCGACCGCTCGGCCGGGGTCGCCGTCGACCACCCGCGCAGGGCCGCCCGCGCCGAACTCACCGCCGCGTCGACGTCGGCCGGCTGCGCGAGCTGGTACTCGGCCACCGGTCTCCCGGTCGCGGGACTGACCACCGCGTGGGTGGGGCCGCCGGTGGACACCGGGGCACCGTCGATCCAACTGCCTGCCAATACGGGTGGGGACGAAACTGTGGTCATGCGTCCTACGCTATCGCGCCCACCCCAGCCCGGGCTACGCATTACGGCAGCGTCAACGGGTCTGCACGCGTGATTTCATGGTGACGGTTGCCTGTGACGACGGATTCCGTGCACAATCACTGGCATGGCCAACCCGGGGATACCGCACGCCGTCGGTCCCGTCTCGTTCCGCGTGAGTGAATCCCGCCCGGGCGCCGCATTCCAGCTCGACGAGCTGTCGAAGGCCATCATCGAGAAACTGCAGCAGGACGGTCGGCGCTCGTACGCAGGCATCGGAAAGGCCGTCGGCCTGTCGGAGGCGGCGGTGCGCCAGCGGGTGCAGCGCATGGTCGACGCCGGCGTGATGCAGATCGTCGCGGTCACCGATCCGATGCAGCTCGGCTTCGCGCGGCAGGCGATGATCGGCATCAAATGCACCGGCGACACCACCAAGATCGCCGAGAAGCTCGCCACCATGGACGCCGTCGACTACGTGGTGCTCACCGCAGGATCGTTCGACGCCATCGCCGAGGTCGTCTGCGAGGACGACGACCACCTGCTGGAACTTCTGAACACCCAGATCCGCGCCTTGCCGGGAGTGATATCAACCGAAACCCTTGTTTACTTGAGACTTGTTAAACAGCAATACAATTGGGGTACACGATGACGATCATTTCCGAAACCGAACAGACGGCCACCTCCGATCTGGCAGCCAAGGCCAACCGTCACCTCTGGGGCCACTTCGCCCGCCACGGCGCCGGCATCACGCCACCGATCATCACCCGTGGTGAGGGTGTGCACATCTGGGATGACAAGGGCCGCAAGTACATCGACGGCTTGTCGGGTCTGTTCGTGGTCCAGGTGGGCCACGGCCGCAAGGAGCTCGCCGAGGCCGCCGCCAAGCAGGCCGAGAAGCTGGCGTTCTTCCCGCTGTGGTCCTACGCCACCCCGACGGCGATCGAATTGGCCGAGCGTCTCGCAGGTTACGCGCCAGGGGACCTGAACCGGGTGTTCTTCACCACCGGCGGCGGCGAGGCCGTCGAGAGCGCCTGGAAGCTGGCCAAGCAGTACTTCAAGCTGACCGGCAAGCCGGGCAAGCACAAGGTGGTGTCGCGGGCGATCGCCTATCACGGCACGCCCCAGGGCGCCCTGTCGATCACGGGTATCCCGGCCTTCAAGGCTCCGTTCGAACCGTTGGTGCCCGGCGGTTTCCGCGCGCCGAACACCAACTTCTACCGTGCGCCGGCCGAATATGCCCACGACGAAAAGGTTTTCGGCCGTTACTGCGCCGACCGCATCGCCGAGGCCATCGAGTTCGAGGGCCCCGAAACCGTCGCCGCGGTATTCCTGGAACCGGTGCAGAACGCCGGCGGCTGCTTCCCTCCCCCACCCGGGTATTTCGAGCGGGTCCGCGAGATCTGCGACGAGTACGACGTGCTGCTGGTCTCCGACGAGGTGATCTGCGCCTACGGCCGCATCGGTTCGATGTTCGCGTGCAACGATTTCAACTACGTGCCGGACATCATCACCTGCGCCAAGGGCCTGACGTCGGGCTACTCCCCGATCGGCGCGATGATCGCCAGCGACCGGCTCTTCGAGCCGTTCAACGACGGACAGACCGTGTTCGGGCACGGCTACACCTTCGGCGGACACCCGGTGTCGTCCGCTGTCGCGCTGGCCAACCTCGACATCTTCGAGCGTGAGGGCCTCAACGACCGCGTGAAGCAGAACGCCCCGGCGTTCCGCGCGACGCTGGAACAGCTGCTGGACCTGCCGATCGTCGGCGACGTCCGTGGCGAGGGCTACTTCTACGGCATCGAACTCGTCAAAGATAAGACCACCAAGGAGACGTTCAACGACGAGGAGTCCGAACGGCTGCTTCGCGGCTTCCTGACCCCGGCGCTGTGGGAGGCCGGCCTGTACTGCCGCGCCGATGACCGCGGCGACCCGGTCGTCCAGCTGGCCCCGCCGCTGATCAGCGGGCAGGCCGAGTTCGACGCCATTTACGACGTGCTGCGCAACGTACTCACCGAGGCGTCAGCCCGGATGTGACCCGCTGCCGCCGAGATTGCGTTCAGCGCGGGAATTCCCGGCCAGGGACCGCGTGGAATGCGATTTCGGCGGGGCTCGGGCGCTAACGTCGGCACCATGCAGACGGCCAAGCCGACGATCGACCCGGTGCGGTGGCATCCACCGCCGGTGCAGGCGCTACCGGAGTTCGGCGCCGCGGCGGTGACACTGGTGCCGGTCCCCGGCGGGGAGCCCGAGGACGTCGTCGCCGACGCGGACGGCAACCTGTGGACCGGGGCCCTCGATGGCGGCATCGTGCGGTTGCGGCCCGACGGCAGCTCGCCGGAGGTGATCGCCAACACGGGCGGGCGCCCGCTCGGATTGACGTTCGCGCGTGACGGCCGACTGCTGGTGTGTGACAGCCCGCGCGGACTGCTCGCGCTCGACACCACGACCGGCCGGATCGAGACGCTGGTCGACTCGATCGCCGGCCGCCCACTGATCTTCTGCTCCAATGTCACCGAAACCGCTGACGGCGCAGTATATTTCACGGAGTCAACGACGGCCTTCACGGTGGGCCACTACCTCGGCGCGATCCTGGAGGCACGCGGCCGTGGCGCGCTTCACCGCCTCGATCCCGACGGCTCGGTGACGACGGTCGTCGACGGCCTGTACTTCGCCAACGGAGTGACGCCGACGTCCGACGGTTCGGCGCTGGTGTTCGCCGAGACGCAGGGCCGCCGGTTGTCGAAGTACTGGCTGACCGGCCCGCAGGCGGGCAACGTGACCCCGCTCGCGGTGAATCTTCCTGCGATGCCGGACAATCTGTCGACCGGCGCGGACGGCCGGATCTGGTGTGCGATGGTCACCCCGGCCAATCCGCTGGCCGACCGGCTGGCCGCAGGCCCACCCGGGGTGCGGAAAGCCCTGTGGCGGCTGCCTTCCCGGCTCCAGCCGAAGCCGAAGGCGGTGGTGTGGGTGACGGCATTCGACCCGGACAGCGGCGTCGCGGTCGCGGGCATGCACACCACCGATCCCCGGTTCAGCATGGTGACCGGCCTGGTCGAGTCCGGCGAACGGCTCTGGATGGGCAGCATCGGCTCTGCCCACCTCGGCTGGATCCCCGTGCCCCGCCACGAGGTCAGCTCCTGAGGAACTCCAGCAGATCGGCGTTGACGACGTCGGCCTGCGTGGTCGGCATGCCGTGCGGAAAGTCCTTGTAGGTCTTCAGCGTTCCGTTCTGCAGCAGCTGCGCCGACTTCGGGCCCGCCGCCGCGTACGGCACGATCTGGTCGTCCTCGCTGTGCATCACCAGCACCGGCACGGTGATCTTCTTGAGGTCTTCGGTGAAGTCGGTCTGGGAGAACGCGACGATGCCGTCGTAGTGCGAGTACGCGTCGCCCATCATCCCCTGGCGCCACCAGTTCGCGATCACTGCCTCCTGAGGTTCCACTCCCGGGCGGTTGAACCCGTAGAAGGGGCCCGCGGCCAGGGTGCGGTAGAACACCGATCGGTTGGCGGCTAGTTGCGCCTGCAGATCGTCGAAGGCCTCCTTGGGCGTGCCCTCGGGGTTGGCCTCGGTACGGACCATCAGCGGCGGCACCGCGCTGATCAGCGCCGCCTTGGCGACCCGGCTCTCGCCGTGCCGGGCGAGGTAGCGCACCACCTCACCGCCGCCGGTGGAATGGCCGATGTGGATCGCGTCGTGCAGATCCAGGTGAGCGGTGAGGTCGGCCAGATCGTCGGCGTAGTGGTCGAGGTCGTGCCCGTCGGGCGTCTGGGTGGACCTGCCGTGGCCGCGGCGGTCGTGGGCGATGACCCGGTAGCCGTGCTGCAGGAAGAACAGCATCTGGTTGTCCCAGTCGTCGGAGGACAGCGGCCAGCCGTGGCTGAACACGATGGGCTGGCCGGACCCCCAGTCCTTGTAGAAGATGTCGGTGCCGTCGGCGGTGGTGTGTATGGTCACCGGCCCACTCTGGCAGCTCCTGTCGCTTCCGGCATTGCTTCCGGCACGCCGGCGATCACCACGTGATTACGACCGCCATCGGGTTTGAGAAATATGAGGTGGGTCACACTGAGTATGCCGGGCGCTGCCGTGGGCCCCGAAGGGCCACGGACCGAGGGACGAGACCTTCGCCGCTGCGCCGGCCTCGGAATAACCGACTCCGGGGCGAATGACGTCGCCTCGACTATTGGAGGACCCCATGAGCAATGTTCCCGCTCAGCGCACCCGCTCGCTGTTTCCCGACCTCGCCGAGTTCTTCTCCGGCCTGCCTGCGTGGAGTGGTGTGCGACCGCTGTTGGACACCAACTTGATGCGACTGGAAGAAGAGGTGAGCGACGGAAAGTACGAAGTGCGCGCCGAGATCCCGGGTGTCGATCCGGCCAAGGACATCGACATCTCGGTCAACGACGGGCGGCTGACCATCAAAGCCGAACGCACCGAGAAGAGCGAGCAGACCGGACGCTCGGAGTTCAGCTACGGATCGTTCACCCGGACCATCACGCTGCCCAAGGGGGCGGATGAGGACGCTGTGAAGGCCAACTACGACAAGGGAATCCTCACCGTGACAGTCCCGGTGGCCAAGGAAGAGCCCCGCGCCAAACGGATCGAGATCGAGTCGAAGTCGTCCTGACAGGTCGCGCTGCCGCTTCCGGCGGGCCGGCGTTCACGGGATCAGACGCAGCTGCCTGGCCCTGGACACCGCCTCGTAGCGGGTGCGGGTCCCGAGCTTGGTGGCCGCGCTGCGCAGATAGCTCTTGACCGTCTCGGTCTTGAGCGAAAGCCGTTGCGCCGCCTCGGCGTTCGTGCAGCCCAGGGCGACCTGGGCCAGCACGTCGAGTTCCCGGCGGGTCAGCGGTGCCGTCCCGGCGGCCTCGTCGCCGGTGCCGGACAACTTGTCGGCCAGGACCCGCAGTCGCTCCTGCAGCCCGGCCGGCGCCTCACCGGCCAGCCGACGCAACTCGGCGTGCACGGCACGCACCTGCTCGGCGTCCACCCCGCCGTCACCGTGGCCTACGGCCTGGCTCTCGCGCAGCCGCAACCGCCGGTCCACCTCGTCGCGGATGCGGAACTCCTCGCCGAGCTTGCGCGCCGACTCCAGGACCAGATCGGTGACCCGCCCGCCGAACGGGGCGCCGCTGCGGTACGCGCCGTAGAGCATCGCCCGCGCCCGGCCGTCGACCAGGACCGGCACCGCGAGCACCGACTGGATGCCCTCCGACAGCACCGGCCCGTCGTAGTCGTGGGTGATGCCTGCGGCGTTGCGGTAATCGGCCACCGACAGCGGCCGGGCGGCGACCATGCTGGCCCCGCCCAGTCCCGAGTTGGGCCGCACCGCCAGTCCGCGCAGCCCGGAGGTGCGCACACCGAGGTACTCGGTGATCACCAAGGTGTCGCCGTGCACCTCGCCGCCGAACATCACCGGGACCTCACCGAGCAGCGCGACCCGCCGCAACTCCGCGCGCAGCGCGTCGGAGTCGCGCGGGCGCAGCAGCGGCGACGAGACGGACCGCGACGAGACGGACATTCGGGCTCTACCCTCTTTCGGGGGTGGTGGGCGGACAACTGTGACCTAGATCCTATTAGGCATGGCGACCAACACCGATCTCTTCCGCAGCGCCCGCGACCACCTGGTCGACGTGATGGCCGACTACCGCAAGGCCGTGGACACCTTCGAGTGGCCACCGATCAGCGGATCCTTCAACTGGGCCACCGACTGGTTCGACGCGATCGCCCGCGGCAACGACCGGCTCGCGCTGTGGATTGTCGAGGAGGACGGCAGCGAGCAGAAGGTGACGTTCGACGAGATGGCCCGCCGCTCCGACCAGGTCGCGACGTGGTTGCACGGCCTCGGCGTCGGCGCAGGCGACCGGGTCATCCTGATGCTGGGCAACCAGGTCGAACTGTGGGAGTCGATGCTGGCGGTCGCCAAGCTCGGCGCGGTGATCATGCCCACGACCGGGGCGCTGGGCCCCGACGACCTGGCCGACCGAATCGGCCGCGGCGGCGCGCGCTTCGTGATCGCCAACGCCGCCGACGCCGCCAAGTTCGCCGACGTGCCCGGCGACTACGCACGCATCGCCGTCGGTGACCCGGTCCCCGGCTGGCAGACCTACGCCGACGCCGACACCGCGCCGGCGCACCCCCACGACCCGCAGACCGCCACCGACGACCCGCTGCTGGTGTATTTCACCTCCGGCACCACCAGCAAGCCCAAGCTCGTCGAGCACTCGCAGATCAGCTACCCGGTCGGACACCTGACGACGATGACGTGGATCGGCGTGCGCCCGGGCGATGTCCACCTGGCGATCAGCTCACCGGGCTGGGCCAAGCACGCGTGGAGCTGCTTCTTCGCCCCGTGGATCGCCGAGGCCACGATCTTCGTCTACAACTACCGCCGGTTCGAGGCCGCCGCACTGCTGCACCAGATGCGCCGGGCCGGAGTCAACACGTTCTGCGCGCCGCCGACGGTGTGGCGCATGCTCATCCAGGCCGACCTGGGCGAGCGGCCCGACGGACTGCGCGAAGTGCTCGGGGCCGGCGAACCGCTCAACCCCGAGGTGATCGGCGCCGTGGAACGCGCATGGGGGCTGACCATCCGCGACGGGTTCGGCCAGACCGAGACCACGCTGCAGATCGGCAACACCCCGGGCCAGCCGGTCAAGGCCGGCTCGATGGGCCGGCCGATGCCCGGCGTGCCCGTGGTCCTGGTGGACCCGCTGACCGGTGAGCTCGCCGACGAGGGCGAGATCTGCCTGGACCTGAGCCGGGCCCCGCTGAACCTGATGACCGGTTACCTCGGCGACGACGACCGCAACGCACTGGTCATGCGCGACGGCTACTACCACACCGGCGACGTCGCCTGCCGCGACGGCGACGGCTACATCACCTACATCGGCCGCACCGACGACGTGTTCAAGTCCTCGGACTACAAGGTGTCACCGTTCGAGCTGGAGAGCGTGCTCATCGAGCATCCGGCGGTCGTCGAGGCCGCCGTCGTGCCCCAGCCCGACGACACCCGGCTGGCGGTGCCGAAGGCCTACGTCAGCCTGGCCGAGGGTTGGAATCCCGACTCCGACACCGCACGAGCCATCCTGGAGTACTCCCGCGATCATCTCGCGCCGTATCTGAAGGTGCGCCGCCTGGAGTTCTTCGAGCTGCCCAAGACGATCTCGGGCAAGATCCGCCGGGTGGAACTGCGTCGCCGCGAGGACGACGCGCACCGGGCGGGACAGAGGATCGACACCGAGTACCGCTACGAAGACCTGGTGCAGTGATGAACGGCTCCTACGACGCCGGGCCGACCGACGTCCCGATCCTCGAGGAGACGATCGGCGCCAACTTCGAGCGGATCGCCGCGGCCCATCCCGATCTGGACGCGCTCGTCGACGTCGCCGGCGGCCGGAGCTGGACCTACGCCGAACTCGATCGCGAGATCGACACGGTGGCAAAAGGTTTGATATCCCTGGGGATCGAAGTCGGCGACCGGGTCGGCATCTGGGCGCCGAACTGCCCCGAATGGACGATCGTGCAATACGCGACGGCCAAGATCGGCGCGATCCTGGTCAACATCAACCCCGCCTACCGGACCCACGAGCTGCGGTACGTCCTGGATCAGTCCGGGGTGTCCACGCTGGTCTCGGCGACCGCGTTCAAGTCCTCGGACTACGTCGCGATGGTCGACGAGGTGCGCCCGGAAGTCGCTGCGCTGCAGCGTGTCCTGTACATCGGCAGCCAGGACTGGGATGACCTGCGCGCCCGCGCCGACCAGGTCGGGGACGCCCAGCTGCGCGCCCGGTCCGCCGGACTGTCCAACCGCGACCCCGTCAACATCCAATACACCTCGGGGACAACCGGTTTCCCGAAGGGTGCGACGCTGTCACACCGCAACATCCTCAACAACGGCTTCTTCGTCACCGAGCAGATCCGGCTGCGGCCCGGGGACCGGTTGTGCATCCCGGTGCCGTTCTACCACTGCTTCGGCATGGTGATGGGCAACCTCGGCTGCACCACCCACGGCGCGACGATGGTGATCCCGGGCCCGTCGTTCGACCCGGCACAGACCCTGCAGGCGATCGAATCCGAGAGATGCACCGCGGTGTACGGGGTACCGACGATGTTCATCGCGATGCAGAACCACGCCGACTTCGCAGAACGGGATCTGTCGTCGCTGCGGACGGGCATCATGGCCGGCGCGGTGTGCCCGGTCGAGGTGATGAAGCGCTGCGTCGAGGACATGCACATGTCGGAGATCGCGATCGCCTACGGCATGACCGAGACGTCACCGGTGTCCTGTCAGACGCTGATCGACGACGACCTGGAACGCCGGACGTCCTCGATCGGGCGGGCGCACCCGCACGTCGAGGTCAAGATCGTCGACCCGGAGACCGGCGAGATCGTCGAGCGCGGCGCCGCCGGGGAGTTCTGCACCCGCGGCTACTCGGTGATGCTCGGCTACTGGGACGACGACGACAAGACTCGCGAGGCCGTCGACGCCGACGGCTGGATGCACACCGGAGACCTGGCGGTCATGCGGCCCGACGGCTACTGCAACATCGTCGGGCGCATCAAGGACGTGGTGATCCGCGGCGGGGAGAACATCTACCCGCGCGAGATCGAGGAGTTCCTCTACACCCATCCCGACATCGAGGACGCCCAGGTGATCGGGGTGCCCGACGAGCGGTACGGCGAAGAGGTGTGCGCGTGGATCCGGATGCGGCCGGGCCGGGCCGCGCTCGACGCGGACGCGGTGCGGGAGTTCGCCGCCGGCAAGCTGGCCCACTACAAGATCCCGCGCTACGTCCACGTGGTCGACGAATTCCCGATGACGGTGACAGGGAAGGTCCGCAAGGTCGAGATGCGCGAGTCCAGCGCCCGCATGTTCGCCGCGCCGGTGTCCACCCAGACGCCCTAGGCGCGGAAAAGGGGCGCCCCCACCACCAGGGGCGCCCCCTCCCCGCGCAACTACACCCGCCGCAAGGGCGGTGCAGGCGTCGGTATTCGGGACTGGAACGCGGGATGCCTGCGCATCGCTTCCTCACGTTCGCGCGAGCGGTGTTGTGCCGCACGGAAAGCCGGGTGGCTGTCGAGGCGCACCACCGATGCCGTCTTCGTCGTCCTCAGTCTTCCCGCCAGCATTGCCGTCAACGTTCCTCCCGCGAAGTCCCTGGTCACCACAGGGTGCGGACCCCAGCTGAGCGTTACCGTCGGAGTTGACCGTGAACTGGCTGAGAATTACCCCGGCGCGCGGCCCCGCTAAACCTCGTCGACCCGCAGGTTCAGCAGGCTGATGTCCGGCGGCGCCCCCACCCGCACGGGCGGCCCCCAGAATCCGGCCCCGCGGGTGACGTAGAGCTGGGTGTCGCCGACCCGCGACAGCCCGGCCAGCGCCGGCTGCGCCAGGGCGACGGCGTAGTGAAACGGCCACATCTGACCGCCGTGGGTGTGTCCCGACAGCTGCAGATCGACCCCGCGCTCGGCGGCGCGGCTGACCTCGACCGGCTGGTGGGCCAGCAGGATGGTCGGGTCCTGCGGGTTCAACCCGGTGAGCGCGCGGTCGAAATCCGGTGCGTCGGAGTGCTGCGCGCCGGCGATGTCGTTGACCCCCGCCAGATCGAATCCGGCCGCCCCGCGCCGGATCCGGGTGTTCTCGTTGCGCAGCGGTTGCAGGCCGAGCCGTTCCAGCTCGCGGATCCACTCGTCGGTGTCGTCGACGAAGTACTCGTGGTTGCCGGTGACGAAGAATGCGCCGTCGCGGGTCTGAAGGTCCTGCAACGGCGCCGCGGCGGCGCCCAACTCGGCAACCGTGCCGTCGACGACGTCGCCGACCACCGCGACCAGATCGGGTTCGGCCTCGTTGATGATCCGCACGATCCGTTCGGTGTGCGCCCTGCCCAGCAGCGGGCCGAGGTGGATGTCGGAGACCACCGCGATGCGATAGCCGTCGAACGCCCGGTCCAGCCGCGGTAACCGGACCGGCACCCGCAGCAGCTGCGGTGGCCCCAGCGCGGTCGCGGCGCCGGTACCGACCAGGCCGACGGCCGCCGCGCCTG
>NZ_BCRS01000078.1 GCF_001552715.1 Mycolicibacterium vaccae NBRC 14118 = CIP 105934
GGTGCTTGTGGCCGTGCCGGTGGCGGTGGTGGTTGCGCTGCTGGGCGACGGAGCTTTTCGGTCGGTACGGCGTCCGGCGGCCGGGCCCGGAGGCGTTCGGTACGGGCGTCGGGCCCGCCCGGACGGGGCAACCGGCGGGTCGCCGGATCGCCGCCCGGATACCCGCGCCCACGCCGGCCGGGTTGCCCTGGCGGCCGCGGCGGTGTCGTCATCGCCGCCATTCTGCCGCACGCGGCTAGTTTGACCCCATGGATTCCGGCCCGCCCTCGTTGATCAGCTCGGCACCGCGACCGCACCCGGCGCGGCTGAGCGTCAAGACCTATCCGGTGCACGACTCCGTCGCGGCCCGGTTCGGCGACATGGACGCCAACGGTCATCTCAACAACGTCGCGCTGGAGTCGCTGCACGAGAACACCAGGGCGACCTTCAACCGCCGGGTGTTTCCCGCCGCCTACCACCTCGCCACCAGAACGCAGCGCCTCGTCACGTCGACGATCGTCGTGCACTACCTGCGCGAAGCGCCGTGGCCCTCGGTGCTGCAGACCGCCGTCGGCGTCGGCCACCTCGGTCGCACCTCGTTCGTGGCATCCAGCGCGCTGTTCCTCGACGACTCGTGTGTCAGCCTGTGCGACACGGTGCTGGTGCTCCTCGGTGACGACGGCCCGACCCCGATCCCCGACGAGGTGCGGACCAATCTCGAGTCCATGCGCCTCACCGCCGACAGGTAGCGACATCGCTGGTAAACCCCTGTCCGCGAGGGATTGCGGCGCCGCGCCGCCGGCTGCCGAACGTGCCTCGGCGCGGCAACTGTGTCACCATCGACCCGTGGGATGGTCAGTTCGTCTAACCGGTTTCCGACGTTCCGCGGTCGTGGCTGCGACAAGCGTGCTGGGTGCGTTTCTCGTCGCCCCCCAGGCCTTGGCGCAACCCGCGCCGCCCCCTCCGCTACCGGCCCCGCCTGTCGCCGCGCCCGCTTGCCCCGACGTCGAGGTGGTCTTCGCGCGGGGCACCACCGAGGCACCGGGCCTCGGCCACATCGGACAGGCGTTCGTCGACGACCTGCGGGCCAGACTCGGCGACAAGTCGGTGGGCGTCTACGCCGTCGACTACCCGGCAAGTCCGGACTTCCCGACCGCGGTGGTGGGCATCACCGACGCGAGCACGCACGTGCAGAAAATGGCCATGAACTGTCCCGACACCAAGCTGGTGCTCGGCGGCTATTCGCAGGGTGCGGCCGTGATGGGTTTCGTGACAACGGAATTGATTCCCGACGGAGTCTCGGCCTCCGAGGTTCCAGAACCGATGCCCGCGGACATCGCCGACCACGTCGCCGCGGTCACCCTGCTGGGGGCCCCGTCGGAGCGGTTCATGGAGATGATCCAGCAACCGCCGGTGGCGATCGGGACGTTGTACCAACCGAAGACCATCGAGTTGTGCGTGCCCAATGACTTCGTGTGCTCGCCGGGCAACGACATCGGCGCACACGCGCGCTACGTCGCCGACGGCCTGGTGCTGCAGGCCGCCGACTTCGCCGCCGGCAAGATCGCCACCGCCCCGGCAGACACGCCGACAGCCGAGAGCTGACTGTCACCGCGGCCGGTCCATCGGTAACACTGAGGTTCATGACCGATTCCGGTGCCGCCCGCGTCGCGGTGTACCTCGACTTCGACAACATCGTGATCTCGCGGTACGACCAGGTGAACGGCCGCAACTCCTTCCAGAAGGACAAGGCCAAGCCGCCCGAGGACGGCCCGGACAAGCTGGACCGCGCCACCGTCGACGTCGGCGCCGTCATCGACTTCGCGTCGTCCTTCGGCACGCTGGTGCTGACCCGCGCCTACGCCGACTGGTCGGCCGAGATCAACGCGCGCTACCGCGGTCAGCTGGTGGGGCGCGCGGTCGACCTGGTGCAGTTGTTCCCGGCCGCGGCCTACGGCAAGAACGGCGCCGACATCCGGCTGGCCGTGGACGCGGTCGAGGACATGTTCCGGCTGCCCGACCTGACCCATGTGGTGATCGTGGCCGGCGACTCCGACTACATCGCGCTGGCCCAGCGATGTAAACGCCTGGGCCGCTACGTGGTCGGCATCGGCGTGGCCGGGTCATCGAGCCGCATGCTGGCCGCGGCGTGCGACGAGTTCGTCACCTATGACGCCCTGCCCGGCATCCCCGCCCTCGAGCCGGCCGTGGTGGACGAGAAACCGGCCCCGCGGCGCCGCTCGGGCAGGGCCAAACCCTCCGAGGAGCCGGAGGCGCCGGACCCGCAGGCGGCGGCCACCGGGCTGTTGACCCGGGCGCTGCAGATCGGGCTGGAGAAGGACGACGCCGAGTGGCTGCACAACTCGGCGGTGAAGGCGCAGATGAAGCGGATGGATCCGTCGTTCAACGAGAAGTCTCTGGGCTACCGCTCGTTCAGTGATTTCCTGCGCTCCCGCTCGGGCGTGGTGGAACTGGACGAGAGCTCGACGACGCGGTTGGTGCGGTTGGCCGAACCGTCGGCGAAGTAGCGCGGAGCCGATACGGACCGGCGGAGAACCTCGGCGTCGACGTGGCTAGGTGGTGCGGGGCGATCCGTCGGGATGGGTGAGGGCTGCGGTCAAGCCGGTGATCAGGAGGTCGAGTCCACGGTCGAGTTCAGCCGCCCCGTCATACGAGGCCAACGTGGACGCCAGTGAACGTATCCGGGGGAATTCGACGATCGACAGCCGATGCAGCCCGAGCCGTAGCACGTGATCCGTTTCTTCCGGCCGTTCGATGACCTCCTGCAGTTCGGTGAGGATGTGGCCGTACAGGAAGGCGAACAGCACCCGATAGATGTGGAGGGCATCGTCGCCGGTGAACCCGGCGGATGCCAGCAAGGTGAGGACGTCCTCGAGGGATCGCAGAGTACCCGGCGGGCGCTGCCCTAGCGGGGTGGCCAAAGGTCGAGTGACCAACAGCGGCACCACATTCGGGTGCTCGAGGGCGAGCGCGCGGAAGCGGTGGGCGACCACCCGAAGCTGGCGCGACCAGTCGGGGTCGGCGGTATCCACCGAGAGCTGGCCCAACACGATCTCGACCACGCCGTCGAGCACGGCGGCTTTGCTCGGGACGTGACGGTACAGCACCGTCGCATCCCGGCCGACGGCGTCGCTGAGCCGGCGCATCGACAGTGCGTCCACGCCGTCCTCGTCGATGATCCTCAACGCCGATCGCAGAATGTGGGACCGGGTGATCGCACCGTTACCGGGGCCGCCCGCCGCGTTCGGCTCGTCGCCGGCGGCCGTACGCATCGACTGTCTGACCACTGCACCGCTCCCTTCGTCCACACTGTAAACCAACGCTGTGTGTCAACACCGTTGACAATTGCTCGGGTCCAGCGTTGACTGGGACACCTAGCACCGGAATCAGAGGCGTTGCCATGATCGTCATCATCGGATTAGCTGTCCTGCTCATCGCCGTGATTGTCGGAATCGTCGGAGTGCTGGGCAATGCCGGTGTCGATCACTCGTTGACCGGCAATTTCTCCATGTTCGGCTACACCGTCACCGGGTCAACGGGCACGCTGTTCCTGGTCGGCATCGTGGTCGGAGCGGTGGCCATGCTGGGAATGAGCGCGGTGCTGGCCGGTAGCCGACACACAGCGGCCCGCGGACAACAAGCGCGCCGCGAACTCGCCCGGTCCCAACGCGAAGCGGCGTTCGCCAACCGCGACCGCGCCACCCTGCTCGAACAGCAGAGCGCCGGCGCTGACGTAGGCCCGAGCGGGAACTCCGGACGGGACACCGCTCCCGGGCGGGGCCAGACGAACCGCACGGGAGTACGGCGTTCCGGCCTCTGGTCACGTCTGCCGAAGCGGGTCACCAGCGGTCAACGCGACGACGGGTCCCGCTAGCACCCCGTCGCGTTTCCGTCCCGAGCCAGGGCGACGCCGGTCCGTGCAGTCGCGCTGACTGCATCGCCGCCTCGCTGAGATAGCCACTACACCAAGGGAATCGAATGAGTATCGGCAAGAAACTCGCCAACAAGACCGAAGCGGTCAAGGGCGCAACCAAGAAGTACTTCGGACGTGCCACCGGCAATACCCGGCTACGCACGGAGGGACGCGTCGAGCAGGCGAAGGCAAACACCAAGCAGATGGGGGCCAAGGCCAAAGACGTCTTCAAACACTGATGACCGACCGTCCGGCGCGCACAGACGTCCCCACCCCGACCTTCCATCCCCACCGACTCGAGGAGTCCACATGAATACCAACACCATCGTTGTGATCGCAGCAGTCGTGGTCGTCGCGCTTCTGCTCATCGCAGCAATCACCTGGGTCGCAAGGAAGAAGCGCACCGAACACCATCGCGCCGAGGCCGCTGAGATCCGCGAGCAGGCCGCCGAACAGTCCCACAAGGTTGGGCAGCGGGAGGCACTCGCCGACGAAACCGAGGCCAAAGCCCGTGCTGCGCAAGCCGAAGCCGAGGCCAACGCGGCGCACGCGAACGGCCTCCGGCACCAAGCGCAGCTACGCCGAAGCGACGCGACCTCCGCGCGCGGCGAGGTCGACCAGGACTTCGAACGCGCCAACGAGATCGACCCGGACACAGATGTCGACGACTCGAGAAGGACTGCCTCCACAACGCGTCAGCCGGCACGGGAAGCCTCCACAGACAACCGAGTCCCGCCCGTGATGCCCAAGACCAGGTAGTTTGGCCCACCTCGACTCGGCAGCGGCGACCGCCCCGGTCGGTTAGGAATGCAACAGATGATTGACCGGGCGTCGGCCACTACCGCGACCGAGATGGTGCAGAACGGCACCTTTGAACGATTCGCCCGAACCGGCTATATCGTGAGCGGCTTGTTGCACCTCACCATCGGCTATCTCGCCATCCGGATCGCTTTGGGCAGCGGTGTCGGCAGTGCTGATCAATCCGGTGCGCTCTCGGCAGTCGCCGCCCAGCCAGGTGGCATCGTCGCACTCTGGACCGCCACCCTCGCGTTCTTGACGATGGCGCTGTGGCGACTGGTCGAAACAGCGGTGGGCCGTTCGACGGATCCCAAATCGCAGCGCGCGGCATCGGAAGTTCTGGACCGTGCGAAGGCTTTTGCACTCGCGGTGGTCTATTTCGCGCTCGCGTACTCCACGTTCGGATTCGCCCGCGGCTCCGGAAAATCGAGCGGCGAGCAGAGCGCCGGGATCAGTGCACGCCTCATGCAGACCGGCGCAGGCACTGTCGCGCTCATCGCTGCTGGGATCGTGATCTTTGCGGTGGGGGCATATCACGTCTACAAGGGCGCCAGCCAGAGCTTCGTCGACGACCTCAGTGGTAAGTCCAGCGACCTGGTGCGGCGCCTGGGCGCGGTGGGCTACGTCGTCAAAGGCCTGGCCATCGCCGGCGCCGGAATACTGGTCATCGTCGCGGTCAGCCGCACAGACCCGCACAGCGCGACCGGAATCGATGGCGCCCTGAAGGCACTCGGTGCCCAACCGTACGGCGCCGTGATGCTGATCGTCGCAGGCCTTGGCATCATCACCTACGGGCTGTACAGCTTCGCCATGGCCAGATACACCAAGATGTAGACCGACCGCATCTACCCATGCCAACACAATGAAGGGCCGCATCTCTGCGGCCCTTCATTCGGTGGAGCTGCCGGGAATCGAACCCGGGTCCTACGGCATTCCCTCGAGGCTTCTCCGTGCGCAGTCCGCTATGTCTCTACTCGGATCTCCTGATCACGCGAACAAGTCAGGATGACGATCCCAGTCGCTGTTTGGTGTCCCCACAGGTTCCGCGACCGAACCCGTGGGTGGGTCCCTCTAGATGACGCCAGGGTCCGGGTCGAGGGCTCTCCCGGTCTGACGGATTAGCTTCGCTTAGGCAGCGAGAGCGTAATCGCGCTGATTGGAATCGGCGCTTAATTGGTTGCAACGACGCTTACGGTGGTCAATTGCCTGCACCGGCACGCTTCCCTTGATTCGATGCGCGAAGTCGAAACCGTTCAGCCCCTCGCACACCCGCCGACCATCGGCGGACTCCCCATACTACCGGGCCATCCAACATCGGCCACCGGATATTCATTCCGCTCAGCGCGGCGCGTCGGGCGCCGAGCGGGCGAGCTCGAGGTGGCCGCTGCGTTCGAAGGACTCGACCAGCTCCGGCAGCGGCACCGGACGACTGAACAGGTGGCCCTGGGCGAGTCGGCCACCGGCACGACACACCATGTCAGAGCGGTCGACAGACTCGATTCCCTCGGCGATCACGTCCAACCCCAGATCGCCGCAGAGCCCGATGACCGAGCGGTACAGCATCAGATCCCGCGCCGCCTCGCCGCCGGAAGCCAGAGTGCGATCCAGCTTCACGATGTGGACGGGCAGGCAGTGCAGATACGTCAGCGAGTTGAAGCCGGCGCCGAAGTCGTCCAGCGCGACCTTGACGCCGACCTCACTGAGCCGGCGGATCTGGGCGGCGGCCCGGTCGAGGTCGACGATCGGTTCGGTCTCGGTGATCTCCAGGACCAGCCGGTTGCTCGGTATCCGGTGTCGATGCAGGGCCTTACGCACCTCGTACTCGAACCCGGGATTACCCAGTCTGGCTGCTCCGACATTGACGTGGATGTCGACGGCCAGACCCATCCCCTGGACCTCCTCGCACGCCAGGTCGAGCACCAACGCGTCCAGATCTGCGCCGAGTCCGGCCGCTTCGGCCACCGCGACGAACGTCTCGGGCGGGATGTCGATGCCGTTGGGCGCCGTCCACCGGGCCAGCGCCTCCACCGCCACCGGCGTGCCCTGCGGCAACCGCACCACCGGCTGGTAGACCAGTCGGAATCCCGGCGGACGGCGGCCACCGGCCCTGCGCAGCACCGTGGGAAAGTCCACAGTCACGCCGGACGCCGGCTGGTAGACCACCGCCCTGTCCTTGCCCAACCGCTTACCGGCGTACATCGAGATGTCCGCCTGCCGCAGCAGGTCGTCGGAGGTCTGCGCCACCCCATTGGAGTCGGGCCGGACCAGCCCCATGCTGGCTTTGACCCGCACCGACGAGCCGTGCACCGGGAATGGGTCACGCAACGCGATGCGCAGACGCTCGGCGACGGTCTCCAGGTGCTCCACCTCGTCGAGGATCAGGATCGCGAACTCGTCCCCACCGACGCGGGCCAGCGTGTCCCCCTCGGTCACACACCGCGTCAGGCGCTCCCCCACCGCGCGCAACAGATCGTCACCCGCAGCGTGCCCGAACCGGTCGTTGACCTCCTTGAAGTCGTCGAGGTCGACGAAGATCAGCACGAACCGGCCGTGCGTCACGGCCTCGTCGAGCCGGTCCGCAAACAGGGTCCGGTTCGGCAGTCCGGTCAATGCGTCGTGATGCACCTGGTACGCCAGCCCGCGCTGGGCCCAGTGCAGGCGCCGGTTCAGTATGTCCTGCGCCCGCATCGCGACGATCTGACGCACGGTCACCAGGATGACCATGGCCAGCGTCAGGCACACCACGGCCGGATGCAGTTGCCGGCCGATCAGCACATGGAACCCGACCATGATCGAGACGCCGAGAAATCCCAGATAGGGCAGGACGAGTCGGGCCCAGTCGAAACCCCCGCCGACGTCGTCGTCCTCAGGGTCAGAGAGTTCCAGCATCGCGAACGCGATGGCGACAGGTCCGACGATGATCCCGATACCGCCCCACAGGTCGCCGCCGTCGACACCGATCGAGCGGAAGTAGGCGACGAGCCGGTCCGACGCGGCCATCATCACCAGCCCCCCGGCCAGCAGCAGGTAGTTCTTGCGGTAGGGCCTGCCGGGTTCGTAGATCATCGCGGTCACCACGGCCCACGCCACCAACAGTGTCTCGGCGATCGCGAAGACGATGTCGAGCGCGGGTATCCCGGACCGCGGCAGCGAGTCGGTCGAGCGGGTGCCGAAGTCGCCCATCGCAGCCAGGATCAGAAACGAGATCCCGGCGATCACCCCGTCGAAGGCGTTGGTGACGAAGGGGTGGCGTAGCGGGCTGTCGGGGGTGGCCGTCACGCCGCCGCTGGATCGCACCAGGAGAAAGACCGCCGCAAGTGCCAGCACCGGCAGCGACAGGTAGGCGATGCGGGCGGCCACGGGCGCGGCGTCGGCCCCGCCGGTCCACCACAGGATCTGCCCCACCACCCAGGTCGACAGCGCGCCCACGTAGAGCAGCCGCCACCATCGGCTCATGCCTGTCAGTCGGCGGGCGACGACGATCCCGCAGACGGCCGCGCCCAGTGCGGTGGCCACCTGCAGTACGAACTCGCCGAACCGGGCCGTCTCCTCGCCCCAGAACGCGAACGCATTCACCACCGCCAACACCGGGACACCGACGATGACCAGGAGCCGGGGCACTGAAAATGATGTGGCCGTCACCCCGCCTCCTTCCACGGTCCCCCCGGGCGGTGTGCGGTCGCTAGACCTCGCTAGTTCGCCGCGATCAACGCGACGGAACTCAACGCCAACAGCATTCCGATCGCCTGCCAGCGAGTTACCCGTTCGCGCAGCACCACAATCGCCAACGCCACCGTGGACGCCGGGTAGAGCGCGATCAGCACCCCTGCCAGAGACAGCATCGAGGACTGCAGCGCCAGCAATGTCGCGACGTTCGCAACCGTGTCCAGTCCCCCGGCCAGCACCGCCAGCTTCAGCGGTACGCCCCGCTCCAGCACCAGGTTTGCCGTCACCGCGGCGGCAGTCAGCACGACCGCGGTGGCGGCCAACCGGCCGAACACCAGCGGCCAGAGTTCGGCCTCCGGTGGCACCTGGTGGAGCACCACGAAGTTCATCCCGAACGCCGCCCCGGACCCGACCGTCAACCAGGCGACCTTCGGGGTGAAGCGGTGCGGGCTGACGTCCTTGTCGTCGGTGCCGCGGCTGACCAGAACCACCGCGACGAGCGCGAGCACGATGCCGACGCCGGCCAGCGCGCTGGGTCTCTCGCCGAGCACCATGCCCACCAGGACCGGGATGCCGGCGACCAGAATCGCGGTCAATGGTGACACCACCGAGATCGGACCCGATCCCAGCGCGGCATAGAACCACCACACGCCGAACGCCTGCACCAGCCCGGCCGTCAACCCCCACCCGACGGCCGGGCCGCTGAGCTGGCCGCCCATCGGCAGGGCGAGGAACGTCAACAACACCATCGCCACCGGATAGGACACGATGACGACGCGCAGCGCGGCCACCCGCCGCGAGGCGATGCCCCCTACGAAGTCGCTGACGCCGTAGCCGAACGCGGCGAGCAGCGCGGTGAGGATTCCGGTCAGGAGGTCATGCCCTTGACACGACGGCCCAGTTCACGGGTGACCTCGCGTTGGGCGTCCCGGCGCGCCATGTCCTGGCGTTTGTCGTGGGCCTGCTTGCCGCGGGCCAGCGCCAACTCGACCTTGACCTTGCCGCCGGTGAAGTACAGCGACAGCGGGACCAGGGTGAGATTGCCGTCGCGGATCTTGCCGACCAGGTTGTCGATCTGCTTGCGGTGCAGCAGCAGTTTGCGGTTGCGTCGCGGCGCGTGATTGGTCCAGGAGCCGTGGTGATATTCGGGGATGTGCAGGTTGCGCAGCCAGATCTCCCCGTCGTCGACGGTGGCGAACGCGTCGGCCAGCGAGGCCTGCCCGTCGCGCAGGCTCTTGACCTCGGTGCCCATCAACGCGATCCCCGCTTCGAAGGTCTCCAGGATCGCGTAGTTGTGCCGGGCCTTGCGGTTGCTCGCGACGACCTGGTTGTTGCTGTCCTTGGGAGACTTGGCTTTCTTGGCCACAGCTACCGCCGCACGTACAGCCGCAAGGTGACGTACGCGGTGACCCCTGACATCGCGAGCCCGAGGAACAACATCCACGGCGCGCTGTAGTACAGGATGTCGGCGTAGTCGACCTTGGCGATCAGATTGGCTTGGTAGAACTGGTCGAGCGCCTTCTCCAGGAACAGCGCGCGCACCAGGATCAGCCCGCCGATCGCGATGACGACGCCGATCAACGCGGCCAGCATGGCTTCGACCAGGAACGGCAGTTGGGTGTACCAGCGGGTGGCGCCGACCAGTCGCATGATGCCGATCTCGGTGCGTCTGGTGTAGGCGGCGACCTGGACCATGTTCGCGATCAGCAGCACCGCGCCGATCGCCTGCACCAGCGCCACCGCGAACGCCACGTTCGACAGCCCGTCGAGCACCGCGAACAGGCGGTCGATCAGGTCCTTCTGGTTCAGCACGCTGCGCACGCCGGGCTGGCCGACCATCGCCTCGTCGAAACTCTGGTGCTGTTCAGGATCGTCCAGCTTGACGACGAATGACGCCGGGAACGCGTCCGCGCTCGCGACATCCTTGTACTGCGGGAACTTCCGGATCGCGTCGGCGTACGCGTCGTCGCGGTTGAGGAAGCGCACCGACCGCACGTCGTCGCGTGCCTCGATCTGCGAGCGCAGCGCCTTACACGGATCGGCGTCGCAGGTCGGGTCGTCGGCCGCGACGTCATCGGTGAGGAAGACCTGACTTTCCACCCGGTCCAGATAGATGGCACGGGACTGGTCGGCCAGGCGCACCACGAGCATGCCGCCGCCGAACAGACCGATGGAGATCGCGGTGGTGAGGATCATCGCGACCGTCATGGTCACATTGCGGCGAAGCCCGGTCAGGACCTCGTTGACGAGAAAGCCGAAGCGCACTTAGCGATCCATTCCGTAGACGCCGCGCTGTTCGTCACGAATCAGCCGGCCGAGTTCGAGTTCGACGACCCGCTGACGCATCGAGTCGACGATGTGGTGGTCGTGGGTGGCCATCACCACGGTCGTGCCCGTGCGGTTGATGCGCTCGAGCAGGTCCATGATGTCCTTGCTTGTCTCCGGGTCCAGGTTGCCGGTGGGTTCGTCGGCCAGCAGCACCAGCGGCCGGTTCACGAATGCCCGCGCGATCGCGACCCGCTGCTGCTCGCCACCGGACAGTTCGGCGGGCAGCCGGTTGGCCTTGCCGGACAGGCCCACCATCTCCAGCACCTCGGGAACCACCCGGTTGATGGTGTCGGCGCGCTTGCCGATCACCTCGAGCGCGAAGGCGACGTTCTCGAAGACCGTCTTCTGCTGCAGCAGCCGGAAGTCCTGGAACACGCACCCCAGGACCTGCCGCAGACCTGGGATATGACGGCCGGAGAGCTTGTTCACGTGGAACTTGGAAACTCGGATGTCACCCGTGGTCGGGGTGTCCTCGGCGAGCAGTAGTCGCATGAACGTGGATTTGCCCGAGCCCGAGGGGCCGATGAGGAAGACGAACTCACCCTTCTCGATCTTGACCGATACGTTGTCGAGCGCCGGGCGCGCTGACGACTTGTACTGCTTGGAGACGCGGTCGAGGGTGATCATCACGGCACGCCAGTGTAGCGGGGTCCGGGGGCGCCGCCCCGTCACTACGGCAGTGGCGGCACCGTCGGAGGTGTCTGCTCGGACGGGGTGGGGGTGCCCGGCGGCTCCGCCGGCGGCGCCTGCGTGAAGGTCTGAGGGCCCAAGGGGCCGGGCCCGTCGGGGTCGATGACCGTCGTCGTCGGCCCGAACGGCACCACCGGCCCGGGCGATGTCGTGGTCGCCGGCTCGGACGGCGCGGTCGGCGACGTCGGCGTCGTGGTGGTCGGCGACGGGGTGGTGGTCGTCGTGGTCGGTGTCCGCGTGGTGTACTCCGGCTCGCGCGGCGCCACGTTGGTCCGGGGCACCCAGGTGTAGTTCGGGTCCGGCACGAAGCCGGGCGGCACCACCTGCTGGGCCGGGTCCTGCGTCGGCGCGGGCGGCTCCGGGCGGTAGTTCTGGTTGACCCAAAACAGGGCGCAGAAGGCCACGATCAGCACGGCCGTGGACGCCCGCATCCGGCCGTGGAACAGATAGGTGGGCCAGGAGCGGGTGCGGTCCTCGCGCGGCGTGAAGAACCTCATCGGTCCGACTCCGGTCCCTGGGTCTCCCTCTCGGCTCCGCCCGCAGTGGCGGGGTGCACGATCGCACCCACGGTGGGCGCAGGCGCCTCACCCTTGGCCACGATCCCGGAGCGGCGCAGCGCCCGCACGACGAGCACCCGCAGTGCGCGACCCACCTCGAACTGCTTGCCGGGCAACGTGCGGGCCACCATCCGCAGGTTCACGGTGTCGAGTTCGATGCTCTCCACGCCCATCAGCTGGGGCGCATCGAGTAGGAGGTCGTGCAACTCGGGCTGGTCGATCGCGTTCTGCGCCACGTCGTGCAGCACCTCGTTGACGAGGTTGAGGTCCGCCGACGTCGGCACCGGGATGTCGATGACCGCGCGTGCCCAGTCCTTGGACAGGTTCACCGTCTTGACGATCTGACCGTTGGGGATGGTGTACATCTCGCCCTCCGCCGAGCGCAGTTTCGTCACCCGCAACGTCACGTCCTCGACGGTGCCCTCGGCGGGTGCGGCGAT
Source organism: Mycolicibacterium vaccae NBRC 14118 = CIP 105934 (assembly GCF_001552715.1). GTDB lineage: Bacteria > Actinomycetota > Actinomycetes > Mycobacteriales > Mycobacteriaceae > Mycobacterium > Mycobacterium vaccae. The sequence goes on from NZ_BCRS01000078.1 coordinate 12,393, forward strand.
GCCCGAGACCGTCAGCGCCACGAGATCACCGAACCCGTACTGCTTCTCGGTGATGATGAAGAAACCGGACAGCAGATCCTGCACGAGGCGTTGCGCGCCGAAACCCAGCGCGGCGCCGATCACGGCGGCGGGCGCCACCAGCGAACCGATCGGTATCGCCAGGATGTCGGTGATCTGCACCGCCACCATCACGAACAGCAGCGCGACCGACACCCAGGAGATCACCGACGCGACGGCCTGGCGGTGTTTGGCACTCTCCGTGCGCACCAGCTGGTCGCTCTCCTGGTACTCGGCGTCGATCCGGCGGGTGATGCGCTGGGCCGCCCAGTTGATGAACCGTGCGGCGAGCAGGCCGCCGATCAGCAGCAGCGCGATACGCACCCCGCGGTCGAGAATCCACACCCCGATCTCGCCCCGCCAGAAGCCGTGCCACCGCGAGGCCATGTCGAATGCCAGAACTACGTCCGTCGGCTGGATGTCCATCGGCTGGATCAGTCGTCGTCTTTCCGGTTGCGCCAGCGGATCCCGGCCTCCAGGAAGCCGTCGATGTCTCCGTCCAGCACAGCCGCCGGGTTTCCTACCTCGTACTCGGTGCGCAGATCCTTGACCATCTGGTACGGGTGCAGCACGTAGGAACGCATCTGGTTACCCCACGAGCTGCCGCCGTCTCCCTTGAGCGCGTCGAGCTCGGCACGTTCCTCTTCCTTCTTGCGCGCCAGCAGTTTCGCCTGCAGCACCCGCATGGCCGCGACCTTGTTCTGCAGCTGCGACTTCTCGTTCTGGCAGGTGACGACTATCCCGGTCGGGATGTGGGTCAGCCGGACCGCCGAGTCGGTGGTGTTGACCGACTGCCCGCCCGGCCCGCTGGAGCGGTACACGTCGACACGCAAATCGGTCTCGGGAATGTCGATGTGGTCGGTCGTCTCGACCACCGGAAGCACCTCGACGTCGGCGAACGACGTCTGCCGCCGGCTCTGGTTGTCGAACGGGCTGATCCGCACCAGCCGGTGGGTGCCCTGCTCCACCGACAACGTGCCGTAGGCGTACGGGGCGTGCACCGCGAAGGTGGCGCTTTTGATTCCGGCCTCTTCCGCGTAGGACGTGTCGAACACCTCGACCGGATAGTTGTGCTGCTCGGCCCAGCGGATGTACATCCGCATCAACATCTCGGCCCAGTCGGCGGCGTCCACCCCGCCCGCGCCGGACCGGATGGTGACGACCGCTTCGCGCTCGTCGTACTCCCCCGAGAGCAGCGTGCGCACCTCCATCGCCGCGATGTCCTCGCGGAGTTTGGCGAGTTCGGCGTCGGCCTCCTCCAGGGCTTCGGCGCCACCCGCGCCGTCCTCCTCGGAGGCGAGCTCGTAGAGGACCGGCAGATCCTCGATCCGGCCGCGCAGTTCCTCGAGCCTGCGGAGTTCGTTCTGCGCGTGGGACAGGTCGCTGGTCACCTTCTGCGCGCGGGCCTGGTCGTCCCACAGCTGCGGGTCGGAGGCGTCCTTTTCCAGCTGGTCGATGCGCCCGCGGAGCCCGTCGACGTCGACGACACGCTCCACGGTGGTCAGCGTGGTGTCGAGGGCGGCGATGTCGGCTTGGCGGTCAGGATCCACGGCCTAGAGGTTACTCACTCCGCGCACGGCATCTGGCGTCGCAGCCCGACCGGCGATCAGGGACCGATTTTGCCGGGACCACTCCAGAATGCCGTGCGCGGCCTCGTCGGCGTTCTAGCATCGGGGCGGAACCTCCGTCCGGACACGTCGCGGCAGCCCTCTGCGCGTGTCCGGGTAGCGACAGAAGGCAGCCCCATGCCCCCTTTACGGCCCTACTACGTGGCCATCGTCGGCTCTGGACCCTCCGGGTACTTCGCCGCCGCGTCCCTGCTCAAGTTCGGCGACGCCGACGACAACCGCGACGTTCGCGTCGACATGCTGGAGATGCTGCCGACCCCGTGGGGTCTGGTCCGGTCCGGCGTGGCACCCGATCACCCGAAGATCAAGTCGATCAGCGCCCAGTTCGACAAGATCTCGGCGGACCCGCGGTTCCGCTTCTTCGGCAACATCGTGATCGGCGATCACGTGCAACCGGCCGAACTGGCGGAGCGTTACGACGCGGTCGTCTACGCGATCGGCGCGCAGGCCGACCGGTCGCTGGGCATCCCGGGCGAAGATCTGCCCGGCAGCGTCGCCGCGGTCGACTTCGTCGGCTGGTACAACGCCCACCCCCACTTCGGCGAGATGGCGCCGGACGTGTCGGGTGGGCGCGCGGTGGTGGTGGGCAACGGCAACGTCGCGATCGACGTGGCCCGCATCCTGGTCAGCGATCCCGACCTGCTCGCCGAGACCGACATCGCCGACCACGCACTGCAGTCACTGCACGCCCGCGGCGTCGAAGAGGTGCTGATCATCGGCAGGCGTGGTCCGCTGCAGGCGCCGTTCACCACGCTGGAACTGCGTGAGCTCGGCGCCCTCGAAGCCCTCGGCGACGTCGACGTGGTGATCGATCCCGACGACTTCGCCGACATCACCGACGAGGACCTGGAGGCCGCCGGTAAGACCGTGCGCAACAACATCAAGGTGCTGCGCGGGTATGCCGACGCCGAGCCGAAGGGGTCCCGGCGCCGGATCGTGTTCCGGTTCCGGACCTCGCCGATCGAGATCAAAGGGGACGACAGGGTCGAGTCGATCGTGTTGGGCCGCAACGAACTCATCAGCGGTGCCGACGGACGGGTGACGGCCAAGGACACCGGGGAGCGCGAGGAGGTGCCGGCGCAGCTGGTGGTACGCGCCGTCGGATATCGCGGCCTGCCGACGCCCGGTCTGCCGTTCGACGAGCGGGCGGGCACCATCCCGCACACCGACGGCAGGATCGAGGGCAGGCGCAACGAGTACGTCGTGGGCTGGATCAAACGGGGCCCCACCGGGGTGATCGGCAGCAACAAGAAGGACTCTGCCGACACGGTCGAGACGTTGCTGGCGGACCTGGCGGAGGCGGAGCTCGCCGACTTCGACGCCGAGCACCTCGACCAGATCCGGCAATGGCTGCTGGAGCGTCAGCCGAAGCTGGTCACGACCGAGCACTGGCAGCTGATCGACGCCTACGAACGGACCACCGGTGAAGGCTCAGGACGCCCGCGGGTGAAGCTCACCAGCCTCGAGGACCTCCTCCGGATCGGGCACGGCTGACGCCAGGGGCTTCAGGGGCGCGGCGGCGGGCCCGCGGGATCCGCCGGGTCTGTCGGGTCCATCGGACCCACCGGGGGCATCGGCTCCGGACGGGTACCGAACGCCCACTTCTCCGGATTGCCCGGCGAGTACATCACGTCCATGAGTTGGCCCATCGTCGGCCAGTTGTCGACGTCGGCCGTCATCCGGGTGTACACCGTGTACTCGTTCACGGTCGGGCCGTTGATGACCCCGGTGATGGTGACGAACTGCTCGCCGGTGACCCCGTCGGGCCGCGGGCTGACCCCGGTGACCAGCAGCATGCCGGGCACCCAGTCGTTGCCGACGCCCCGCCGTCGTGCGAGCAACGGGCGGGCCAGGAGCACCAGCGCACCGACGAGCAACAGGATCATCGCGAATTCGAACACACGGCCATGGTAGGACGACACCTATGAGCGCCCTCGCCGACGACATGACCCTGGCCCTGCAACTGGCCGACGAGACCGACGTCTTGACGATGCAGCGGTTCGGTGCGGTCGACCTGAAGATCGAGACGAAACCGGACCTGACGCCGGCCACCGACGCGGACCTGGACGCCGAGCGACTGCTGCGCGCCCGGCTGGCCGAGGCCCGCCCGCAGGACTCCGTGTTCGGCGAGGAATTCGGCGGGACCAAGGAGTTCAGCGGCCGGCAGTGGGTGGTCGACCCGATCGACGGCACCAAGAACTTCGTCCGCGGCGTTCCGGTGTGGTCCACGTTGATCGCGTTGCTCGTCGACGGTGTGCCGGCGGTCGGGGTGGTCAGCGCCCCGGCGCTCGGGCGGCGGTGGTGGGCCGCCGAAGGTCAGGGCGCCTACACGTCGTTCGGCGGTCAGACGCGCAGGATCTCGGTGTCCGGAGTCGGCGATCTGGATGCGGCCAGCGTGTCGTACTCGGACCTGACGACCGGCTGGGACGACGCCCGACCGCGGTTCCTGGAGTTCCTCGATACGGTGTGGCGGGTGCGCGGCTACGGCGACTTCTGGTCGTACTGCCTGGTGGCCGAGGGAGCGGTGGACGTCGCGGTGGAACCGGAGGTCAAGCTGTGGGACCTGGCGCCGCTGGACATCCTGGTGCGGGAGGCCGGCGGGCGTTTCACCGATCTGTCCGGCGGGACGGGCCCGCACGGCGGCAGCGCGGTGGCCACCAACGGCCTGCTGCACGACGCGGTGCTGGACGCGCTCTCCGGCTGACATCGCTGGTGGCGCGTGTGAAATTCGCTACAGAACGGCATCACCTTACTCGTCAGTCAGTTCCGATACCTTACTCTGGAGTCAGTTGCGCATTCGCGTATCGCCGACGATGAGACGAGGCAGCAGCCCATGACGAACACCCTGCCGTCCAAGCGCCACGGCCACGAGAGCGCCGTCGGCCTGCAGAAGCACAAGCGGTCGGTCACCGCCATCGGCCTGGCGCTGATCACGCCGATCATGGGTCAGGAGTTCCTGGACAAGTACAACCTGCGCGACCCGCTGAACCGGAGCCTGCGCTACGGGGTCCAGCAGGCGTTCTCGGCCGTCGGAGCCTCCACCCGGCAGTGGCAGCGCGTGCAGGGCCTCGGCAAGCCGGCCACCCGGCTGGAAGGTCACCGGCCCAAGGGTTCGGACTACTTCGACCTCACCCCGGACGACGACCAGAAGATGATCGTTGCGACCGTCGAGGAGTTCGCCGAGGAGATTCTGCGACCCGCGGCCCATGACGCCGACGACGCCGCGGCCTATCCCCCGGACCTGATCGCCAGGGCCGCCGAACTGGGCATCACCGCCATCAACGTGCCGGAGGACTTCGACGGCATCGCCGAGCACCGGACCACCGTGACCAACGCACTCGTCGCCGAGGCGCTCGCCTATGGCGACATGGGGCTGGCGCTGCCGATCCTGGCGCCCGGCGGCGTCGCGTCCGCGCTGACCTACTGGGGCAGCGCCGACCAGCAGGCGACCTACCTGAAGGAGTTCGCCGGGGACAACGTGCCGCAGGGCTGTGTCGCCATCGCCGAACCCCACGCGCTGTTCGACCCGACCGCGCTGAAGACCACCGCGGTCCGCACCCCGAGCGGGTACCGCCTCGACGGGGTCAAGAGCTTGGTCCCCGCAGCTGCCGACGCCGAGATCTTCATCATCGCAGCGCAACTCAACGGCAGGCCCGCACTGTTCGTCGTCGAGGCGGACACCGCGGGGCTGACGGTCTCCCCGGACCCGAGCATGGGCATCCGGGCCGCCGCGCTGGGCCGCGTCGAACTCGACAAGGTCACCGTCCCGCTCAGCGCGCGACTGGGCGAAGAGGCCACCGAGGCCGAGCACGCGCAGAACTATTCCGAGGCGATCGCGCTGTCGCGCCTCGGCTGGGCCGCACTGGCGGTCGGCACCTCGCACGCGGTCCTCGACTATGTGATCCCGTATGTCAAGGAGCGCACCGCATTCGGTGAGCCGATCGCCCACCGGCAGTCGGTGGCGTTCATGTGCGCCAACATCGCGATCGAACTGGACGGCCTGCGGCTCATCACCTGGCGCGGCGCCGCGCGGGCCGAGCAAGGGCTGCCGTTCGCCCGCGAGGCGGCGCTGGCCAAGAAGTTGGGCAGTGACAAGGCGATGCAGATCGGCCTCGACGGCGTCCAGCTGCTCGGCGGCCACGGCTACACCAAGGAACATCCGGTCGAACGCTGGTACCGCGACCTGCGGGCCATCGGCGTCGCCGAAGGCGTCGTCGTTCTCTGACCGATACGTCCTTCAACCGATAGTGCCCTCTAGGAAGGCTTGAACATCATGGCGATCAATCTGGAAATGCCGAAGAAGCTCCAGGCGGTCATCGAGAAGGGCCACGACGGTGCCGCCGAGATGATCCGTCCCATCTCGCGCAAATACGACCTCATGGAGCACGCCTACCCCGTCGAACTCGACACCCTGGCCGACCTGTTCGACGGTATCTCGGAGGCCAAGACCATCTCGTTCGCAGGCACGGACGCCTTCGTCGGGGCCGCCGACGACGGCAAGAAGTCGAATATCAACGGCGCCAACATGTCCGCGTTGCTCAACGCGCTGGAGATCTCCTGGGGCGACGTCGCGCTGCTGCTGTCGGTGCCGCGCCAGGGCCTCGGCAACGCCGCGATCTCGTCGGTGGCCACCCCGGAGCAGTTGGAGCGTCTCGGCAAGGGCGTGTGGGCCGCGATGGCGATCACCGAGCCGAGCTTCGGTTCGGACTCTGCCGCGGTGTCCACCACCGCGGTGCTCGACGGCGACGAGTACGTGATCAACGGCGAAAAGATCTTCGTCACCGCCGGTTCCCGGGCCAGCCACATCGTGGTGTGGGCGACGCTGGACAAGACCAAGGGCCGCGCGGCGATCAAGTCGTTCATCGTTCCCCGCGAACACCCCGGGGTGACGGTCGAACGGTTGGAGCACAAGCTCGGCATCAAGGCCTCCGACACCGCGGTGATCCGGTTCGACAACGCCCGGATTCCGAAGGACAACCTGCTCGGTGATCCGGAGATCCACGTGGAGAAGGGTTTTGCCGGGGTCATGGAGACCTTCGACAACACCCGGCCGATCGTCGCGGCGATGGCCGTCGGGGTGGCTCGGGCCGCGCTGGAGGATCTGCGCAAGATCCTCACCGACGCCGGCATCGAGATCTCCTACGACAAGCCCGCGCACGCGCAGAGCGCCGCCGCTGCGGAGTTCCTCCGGATGGAGGCCGAATGGGAGTCCGGCTACCTGCTGACGGTGCGCTCGGCCTGGCAGGCAGACAACCGGATCCCCAACTCCAAGGAAGCCTCGATGGGCAAGGCCAAGGCCGCCCGGGTGGCCAGCGACATCACCCTCAAGGCCGTCGAAATGGCCGGGACCACCGGCTATTCTGAGCAGACCCTGCTGGAGAAGTGGGCACGCGACTCCAAGATCCTCGACATCTTCGAGGGCACCCAGCAGATCCAGCAGCTGGTGGTCGCCCGCCGGTTGCTCGGACTCTCCTCGGCCGAATTGAAGTAGTGACCGCGCATCGGTTGCTACGGTGCGCTCGTGGAGCATCGCATCACCTGCCCGCTGTGTGAGGCGATGTGCGGTTTGCGCGTCACCGTCGACCACGGCACCGCCACCTCGGTGCGCGGTGACCCCGACGACGTGTGGTCGCGCGGCCATCTGTGCCCCAAAGGCGCCTCGCTGCACCACATCCACCACGACCCGGATCGGTTGCGCACGCCGCTGGTGCGCACCCGGACCGGTGACCACGTGCCGGTCACGTGGGATGACGCGTTCGCCGAGGCCGAGAAGGTGCTGCGCCCGGTGGTCGACAGCTTCGGAGCCGCCGCGGTAACCGTCTACCTCGGCAATCCGGTGGCGCACAACCTGGGCCTGGAAACCTACGTCGGGGCGCTGGTCGGATTGGCCGGCGCGGCGGGCATGCCCGCGTACTACACGCCCGGCACCGTCGACCAGTGGCCGCTGAACGTGGTGAGCGCATTGCTGTTCGGCGGGATGTGGAATGCGCCGATCCCCGACCTCGACCGCACCGACCACCTGGTGATGGTGGGCGCCAACCCCGCGGCGTCGCAGGGATCGATGCTCTCGGCGCCCGACATCATGGGACGCCTGGCCGCGATCCGGGGCCGCGGCGGCCGGGTGGTGGTCATCGACCCCCGCCGCACCGCGACCGCCCGCCGCGCCTCCGAATGGGTTCCGGTGCGCCCGGGCACCGATGCGCTGTTGTTGTTCGCCGTGCTGCGCACACTGGCCGAGCACGGGGCCATCCGTCGCCCTGCGCACCTGGACGGCCTGGTCGACGGCCTCGACGACGTCGTCGCGCTGGCCGAGCCGTTCGCCCCGGAGGACGTCGAGGCGGCCACCGGGGTTCCCGCGACGACGATCCGTCGCCTCGCGGCGGATCTCGCCGCGGCGCAGCGCCCGGTCCTGTACAGCCGGATCGGCGCGTGCACACAGGAATTCGGCACGCTGGCCACTTGGCTGGTGTTCGTGCTGAACGTCGCGCTCGGCAGCATCGACCGTCCCGGCGGGGCGCTGTTCCCCAAGGCCGCCGTGTGGTCGCCGATGTTCATGAAGCCGCCCGATCAACCCGGGCCGGGCTGGCGGTTCGGCCGGTTCCGCAGCCGGGTGCGCGGGACCCCGGAAGTGCTCGGCCAGTTTCCGGTCAGTTGCCTGGCCGAGGAGATCGACACCCCCGGCGACGGCCGAATCCGCGGGCTGATCACCGTCGCCGGCAATCCGGTGCTCTCCGCTCCGGGCGCCGGGCGCCTCGACGCCGCACTCGCAGGCCTGGACGCGATGATCTCCGTGGACAACTGGCTCAACGAGACCAGTCGGCACGCACATGTGGTCCTGCCCGGGCTGTCCCCGCTGGAACGGCCGCACTGTGACGACCTGTACTGGATGTACTCCATTGCGTCGTGCGTGAAGTGGTCCGAGCCGGCGCTGGCGCCGCCGCCGGACCGGCCGCAGGAATGGGAGCTCATGCTGCGGTTGGCGGGCGCACTGCTGGGCACTCCGCTGCCCGAGGTCGACGTGCCGGCCATGGACGACCTCTACACCCAGGGCATCATCCACACCGCCTGCCAGGCGGCCGACACTCCCATGTTCGGACGTGACCCTGCCGAGGTGTTCGCGGCGCTGGAAGGTGTTGGCCCGGAACGGATGATCGATCTCGGCATCCGCGTCGGGCCGTGGGGTGACGACGTCGGCCGCCGCCCCGGAGGGTTGACCCTCGCCGAGGTCCGCCGCCACCCCGACGGGCTGCGGCTCGGCGAACTCGACGGCGGTCGGCTGGCCGACGTGCTGACCACCCCGTCGGGCCGGATCGAGCTCGTCCATCCCGTACTGACTGCCGATGTCGCGCGGCTGGCGGATCGCTCGGAGCGTGCAGCGCCCGACCTGGTGTTGACCAGCCGGCGCCATCTGCGGTCGAACAACTCGTGGCTGCACAATGTTTCGGGTCTGATGCGCGGCCGGGAGCGGTGCACGCTGCTGATCCACCCCGACGACGCGGCCGGCAACGGGGTATCCGACGGGCAGCTGGTGGAGGTGTCGACCAGCGAGGGCTCTGTCGTGGTGGTCGCCGAGGTGAGCGACGAGATGATGCCGGGCGTGGTGTCGTTACCGCACGGCTGGGGGCACGGCGTCGACGGAACCCGCATGGATGTGGCCAACTCCCACCCGGGCGTCAACGTCAACCGGCTCAATCCGGGTGCGCTGGTGGATGTCCCGAGCAACACCCAGGTGGTCAACGGGGTGCCGTGCCGGGTCAGAACCCGTCGTGGACGACCACCCGGGTCCGGCCGGTGACCCCGCCACCGATGATCGTCTTCAGCACGTCCTCGACCTCGAGTACCGACACGTCGCGGGTGACCCTCGCGAGATGGCTTGGCAACAACTCTGATTCGATCTGGGCCCAGATCTCGCGGCGTTTCCCGATCGGCAGCAGCACGGAGTCGATGCCGGACAGAGTCACGCCCCGCAGGATGAACGGCAGCACCGTGGCCGGCAGATCCGGCGATCCGGCCAGCCCGGAGATCGCGGCGACGCCGCCGTATTTCAGCGTGCTCAGCGCATAGGCCAGCGTCTTGCCGCCGACGCAGTCGACCACGGCCGCCCAATGCGCCTTGCCCAGCGGCCGCACCTTGTCGTCCGGGCCGGGGACCCGGTCGATGACCTCGGCGGCCCCGAGGTCACGCAGCAGATCGTGGGCTTCGGCTTTTCCGGTGGACGCCACCACCTCATAGCCCAGATCGGACAACAGGTCCACGCTCAGGCTGCCGACGCCGCCGGTGGCTCCGGTCACCAGGACCGGTCCGTCGCCGGGGTTGATCCCGTGCGCGCGCACCGCGTTGACGCTCATCGCCGCGGTGAAGCCCGCGGTGCCCACGGCCGCAGCGTCGGCGGTGCTCAGCGAGGACAGCTTGACGAGATAGTCGGCGGGATAACGGGCCACCTGCGCGTAGCCGCCGTGTCGACCCGTCCCGATGTCCTGGCCGTGCGCGATGACGCGGTCACCGACGGCGAAGTCCGGGGAGGTGCTCGCGGTGACCGTGCCCGCGACATCGATGCCGGGAATCAACGGGTAGGACTGGGCGACGCCGCCCTTGGGGCTGACGGCCAGCGCGTCCTTGTAGTTCACGCTGGAGTACTCGACGTGGATGTCGACCTCGCCGTCGGGCAGGAAGGAGTCGTCGACCACCTCGTGGCGTAGCGCAATGACGCCCTCGGCGTCCTGATGAGCCACCATCGCGTTGATTTCGGTCATGTCGGCCACAGTAGCCCCGGACGACGAAACCCCCGGCCGCAATCGGCCGGGGGCTTCGTTTCGTGCAACCGTCAGAGAAGGTGCGCCTGCAGGTCAGGCTTCATCGCCTGCAGCTCGCGACCCCAGTACGCCCAGTTGTGCGTGCCGTTGGCCGGGAAGTTGAACACACCGTTGTGGCCACCCGCGGCGATGTAGTTGTCGCGGAAGGTCTCGTTGGTGCGGATGGTCAGACCTTCGAGGAACGTGGCGGGCAGGTCGCCGCCGCCGAGCTCGTTGGGCTGGCCGTTACCGCAGTAGACCCAGATACGGGTGTTGTTGGCGACCAGGGTCGGGATGTTCAGCATCGGATCGTTGCGCTTCCAACCGCTGTTGGGATCCTCGGTCTTGCCCCACATGTCGTCGGCCTTGAAGCCGCCGGCGTCACCCATCGAGATGTTGATCAGGAACGGCCACCAGCCCTCGGAGGGGTTCAGGAAGCCGGACATCGAGCCCGCGTAGATGAACTGCTCCGGGTGCCAGGTCGCCAGGTTCAGCGCGGCCGAACCCGCCATCGACAGACCGACAGCGGCGCTGCCGGTCGGCTTGACCGCGCGGTTGGCCTGCAGCCAGCCCGGGAGCTCCTGGGTCAGGAAGGTCTCCCACTTGTAGGTCACGGTCGGGCCCTTGTTACGGGCGGGGGCGTACCAGTCGGTGTAGAAGCTGGACTGGCCACCGACCGGCATCACCACGGAGATGCCGCTGTCGAGGAACCACTCGAAAGCCTGAGTGTTGATGTCCCAGCCGTTGAAGTCCTCCTGCGCACGCAGGCCGTCGAGCAGGTAGAGAGCCGGCGAGTTCTCGCCACCGCTCTGGAACTGGATCTTGATGTCGCGCCCCATCGACGGCGAAGGCACCATCAGGTACTCCACCGGCAGACCTGGCCGGGAGAATGCTCCGGCGGTCGCCGACCCTCCAGCCAGGCCCACCAAAGCAGGCATCATCGCTGTCGCGACAGCCACGACGCCGAAACGGCGTGCCCAAGGCCCACGAATCCTGTCAAGAAGTCTCATACCGTCAATCCATCCATCTTCCGGTACCGCGTTGCGCGGCCTGTCTGCGTTCCCCCGGGTCTGACGTCGACGCCACAGACACCACAGCGATGTCTCCACCGCGCTGTCTCACCTCTCCGAACCTGCCGATGGGCGGCGGAGTGGGCCGAGAAAACTTCAGTTGTAGCGGTTGCAGTAAAGCATGGGACCACGACGGGAGAAAGTCCGGCCACGCGGAATGCCGCATTTATTTGCGGAAAGGCGAATCTTACGACGGCGAAGAACACGGGCGCGCGGTGGGTTGACCATCGGGCTCCGGGACGGCCATCGCCGCAGGTGACGCGCCTCCAGCGAAGGTCTCTGCGGTTGCGGCGGCACCGTCGTGCGCCCCCTCGTTCAGTAAGCTCCGCGAAATGGCGAAAGCCCACGCGCGTTCAGGCAGATTGTCGTCCGACGACTGGATTCAGGCCGGTTACGAAATCCTGGCCGACGAGGGACGCGAGGCACTCAAGCTCGACCGCCTGTGCACGCGCCTCGGGGTCACCAAAGGCAGCTTCTACTGGCATTTCGCCGACATGACCACCTACCGCGCCGCGCTGGTGCAGTCCTGGGCGCAGTTGCAGGACCGCGATCGCCGACATTTCGGCGAACTGGAGCACCTCGGCCCCCGTGAGCGGCTGAGTCGGATGATGGCCTCGCTGCTCGGCGATCGGCAGTGGACGCTCGAGCGTGCGATGCGGGAGTGGGCCCGCACCGACCCGGTGGTGGCCGCCGGCGTGCGGCACGCCGACCACCTGGTGCTGTCCGCGGTGCGGCAGGCGTTCATCGATGCAGGGTTCGACAGTGCGGAAGCCGAGATGCGGGCGCGGGCGACGTTCGCCGCGGGAATCGGCTTCCTTCATCTCTCCGACACCCCGCCGGGGCCGCCGGTCGACGCGCAGCGCGAGCGATTCCTGGAGTTGATGCTCTCGCACTGACCGTTTCCATACCTAAAGGTATGGTAGTTTCCGGCCATGTCCACGGCCCCACTCGTCACCCCCGAGTTCATCGAACGGCTCGCCGCGCGCGCGGCCGAGGCGGAACAGCTGCGCCGACTGCCTGCCGACACCGTCGCCGACGCGACGGCAACCGGTTTCTTCGACCTCCTCGTCCCCGCGCGCTACGGCGGCATGCAGGCGCGGTTCCCGGAGATCCTGGACCCGGTCCGCCGGATGGCCCACGGGTGCGCTTCGAGCGCGTGGACGCTCGGCTTCTATGCGCTCCACAACTGGATGCTCGCGTTGTTCAGCGAGCAGGCTCAGCAGGAGGCGTTCGCGACGCGCCCATTCCTGGCCCCGGCTCCCCTGGCCCCGACGGGCCGCGGGATCGCGTGCGACGGCGGCGTGCGGGTGACCGGCCGGTGGTCGTGGGCGACCGGCGTGATGGACGGCAACTGGATCATGGTCGGCGCACTGTGCGAACGCACGGCCGGCGATCCGAGCACGATCTACCCCGTACTGGCACTGCTGCCGATCCAGGACGCCCGCATCGAGGACGTGTGGCACACCGACGGCATGCGCGCGACCGGATCCAACGACGTGGTGATCGACGACGCCTTCGTGCCGTCGCACCGGGTCGTCGAAGTGTCCGAGATCTACACCGGGACGGCGCCCGGCGCGGCGTTGCACGACGCCGACACCTACCGGTGGCCGATGGTGCCGGCGCTGGCGCTGCTGGCGGCGATGCCTGCGCTCGGCAGTGCGGAGCGCGCCGCCGAGATCTACGGTGAGCGGCTCTCGCAGAGGTTCCTGGCCTACGAGGGCGTCATGCAGAAGGACAAGCCGGTCGCGGCGATGCATCTCGGCGAGGCGAATGTGCGGTTACGCGCGTTGCGCAGTTTGTTGGCCGACACCGTCGCAGAGATCGAGGCGATCGTGGCCGCGGGCGAGCCCGTCGAGCGGCCGGTGCGCGGCCAGGCCAGGCTCGCGGCGGCACACATCGTGCACGAGTCGCGGGCGATCGTCGCCGACCTGCTCGCCGTGTCCGGGGCAAGCGCACATTTTCTGGACAACCCGCTGCAACGCATCAAACGCGACATCGACGTGATCATCGGCCATGTCATCTTCGACTACGACACCAGCCGGGAACTGGCCGGCGCGCTCACAATGGGTAGGAAGATTCCGCGCACCGCAATGGTGTGAGACCGGGGAGGTTCGATGACGGACACGCCGCGTGACCGCGTCACCAAGTTCTTCCAGAAGAACGTCGCCAACCGACTGATGCGGCGCTTGCCGTTTCAGACGCTGCTGGAGACCACCGGGCGCAAATCCGGCGAACCCCGCACCACCCCGCTGGGCGGACGCCGCATCGGCGACACCTTCTGGTTCGTCTCCGAGTTCGGCGAGAAGTCGGATTACATCCGCAATATCAAAGCCGATCCCCACGTCCGCGTGCGGTTGAACGGACGCTGGCATCGCGGCACGGCACACCTGCTCCCCGACGACGACGCGCGGGCGCGGATGCGGACCCTGCCCCAGTACAACAACGTCGGCGTGCGCGCATTCGGAACGAATTTGCTCACCGTGCGGGTCGACCTCATCGACTGAGCGACAGCGCTTCTCACGGGCCTTGGTCGTCATCAGGGAGGAGGTAGCGATCGGGGTGGTGGTAGCCGTTGATGCGGTGCTGTCCGGTGTCCAGCTCGGGCGGCGGGATCCATTCGGTCTGGTTTATGGCGTTCTTGCGGGTGGTCCAGCCGGTGTTCTCGATCATCCGGTTGTCGGGGCCGCAGGCGAAGGTCAGATCGTCGATGTTGGTCTGTCCGCCGTCTTTCCAGTCCGCGACGGCGTGGTGGACCTGCGCCCAGTAGCCGGGCACTGTGCATCCGGGCCGGGTGCAGCCCCGGTCGCGGGCATGCAGGACCAGTCGCTGGGCATCGTTGGCGAGCCGTTTGGACCGGCCCAGATACAGGCTTTGACCGGTGTGCCCGTCGAAGACATACAGATAGTGGTGAGCGTCGGCGGCCATCCGGATCAGATCGGGCATCGGCAGCAGCGATCCGCCACCGGTGACCGCAACGCCCGCACCTTTCTCCAGCTCCTGCAGAGTCGTCGACACGATCACCGTGACGGGTAACCCGTTGTGGCTGCCCAGTTCTCCCGATTGCAGGCTGCGCCGGCACAGCGCTTTCAGCCCGTCGTGGTTGCGTTGGGCGACAGTGCGGGTATCCCGGTCGGCCGGCTCGTCTCCGGTGCTGTCCGCGTCGGGCATGTTCGCTCCGGGGGCGGCTTCTTTGGCCAGGACCGCGTCCAGATAGGCGCTGGCTTCGGGGTCGAGGTAGCCGCTGATCCTGCGGTAACCGTCGGGCTGTTGCTTGCCGATGGCGACTCCGCGGCGCTGCGCGCGCTCCTCCTCTGACGGTGCGGGGCCGTCCTGGTCGATCATGGTCAGCAGCACCCGTGCGGCCTCGATGAGGTTCTCCGGATCCAACCCGGCCCCGGCTGCGGCCAGGTGCCGGTCGGCCGCAGCGCGGGTACCCACATCGACCCACGACGGCAGCTTGCGGTGGAACTTGGCGATCACCTCGACATGCTCTTCGTCGAGTTCTCCGCGGGCCTGCGCGGCGGCGGTGGCCTCCCACTGCGGCGCCAACGGTTCGCCCGTCATCGCCCGGCGCGGCCCCAACGTTCTGGCCCGCTTCAGCCTGCGGGCGGCTTCGGCGCCGGAGACCCGCAACGACGTCGTCAGCACCGCCTTCCAGGACTTCGCACCCAGCCGGGGCGGTTCGGTCTCGTCGATCAACCGCGCCAGCACCTTGTGCTCGAGCGCCGGTACCGAACGCAGCACCGTGGTCAGCTCGGTCAGCAGGCCGATGAGCTCGCGGTGGGACAACTCCTCGGCAGCCTTGGACAGCACGGCGACCTGCTCGGCGATCATCCCCACCGCCTCGGACACCAACTCCATACCTCGAACA
>NZ_BCRS01000079.1 GCF_001552715.1 Mycolicibacterium vaccae NBRC 14118 = CIP 105934
GGGCCGAGGCCGATGCCGACGCGGTGACCGCCGCAGAGGGCGTGGTGGCCCGGGTGGGCGCCGAGTTGGCGCGGCACGAACCCGAGGCCGTCGCGTCGGCCCTGGCCGTGGCCGAGCGCGACGCCGCGGCGGTCGCGGCGCGCCAGGGTGAGCTCACCGAGGCCCTGCGGGAGGTCTCTGCGCAGCTGAAGGTGTACGGCACCGAGGGACGCAAGGGTCGGCTCGACGCCGCCGAGACAGAACGGGAGCGTGCCGCGGCCGAGTTCGAGCGCGTGCAGCGCCGCGCGCGGGCGGCCCAGTTGCTCAGGTCGGTGATGGGCAGGCACCGTGACGCGATGCGCCAGCGCTATGTCGACCCGTTCCGCGGCGAGGTGGAACGCCTGGGCCGCATCGTGTTCGGGGAGACCTTCGAGGTCGACGTGGACAGCTCGCTCCGCATCGGGCACCGCACGCTGTCCGGGCGGACCGTGCCGTACGAATCGCTGTCCGGGGGCGCCAAGGAGCAGTTGGGCATCGTCGCCAGGCTGGCGGGGGCGGCGCTGGTCGCCCGGGAGGACAGTGTGCCGGTGGTGATCGACGATGCGCTGGGCTTCACCGACACCGAGCGGTTGACCAAGATGGCCGAGGTGTTCGACGCCGTCGCCGGCGACGGCCAGGTGATCATCCTGACCTGCAGCCCGCAGCGCTACGCCGACGTGCAGACCGCCAAGCACATCGAGCTGATCGCCTAGCGAGGCAGCGGGTCCGGCGACCTCCCGTCCAAGGGCACAATGAGCGTGATGAGCAGGAACGCCAGACGTGGCCGGGCGCACGACAGGCTCGCCGCGCTGCCCGGGGTGCGGTCGGTGCGCCGTCCTGTCCGACCGCGACCCTGCGGGGCGGGCGACGAGCAGTTCGACGTCTACTACGTGCGGACCGGCCCCGCGTCGGCGCATCCGCTGGTGATCATTCCCGGCGGGCCCGGTGCGGCGTCCGTCGCGCTGTACCGGACGTTCCGCAAGCATGCCGCCGCGGCCGGGCTCGACGTCATCATGGTCGAGCATCGCGGCGTCGGCCTCTCCCGCCACGACGACTCCGGTGCCGACCTGCCGCCGGAGGCATTGACGGTCGATGCCGTCGTGGACGACATCGCCGCGGTGCTCGACGCCGCCCAGGTTGAGCGCGCGGTGGTGTACGGCACCTCCTACGGCTCGTATGTGGCGGCCGGGGTCGGGGTGCGCCACCCGGGACGGGTGCAGGCCATGGTGCTGGATTCGCCGCTGCTCTCGGCCGGTGACATCGAGGCGGTGCGCGCCCAGGCCCGCCGGGTGTTGTGGGACGGCGCGACCGGCGGTGACGCGGACCTTGCCGCCAAGGTGCGGCAGCTGGTCGCGGCCGGCACGCTGACGCCCGAGGCGCTGTTGCTGACCATCGGGCTGTACGAGCTGGCCGGCCCCGACGCGCTCAGTCGCCAACTCGACCTGCTCGTGGCCGACCGCGACCTGCTGTGGAAGGCCGCCGGGCGGGTCACCAAGCTGGTGACCGAACGCAAGACTCCGTACCGTCACGAACCCGACCTCGTCGCGCGCATCGCCTACCGGGAACTGAACTACGGCGCGGTACCCGACGGCGGACCGCTCGATCCCGCCGTCGCGCTACGCGAGATGGCCTCCGGGGATGTGGAATTCGTCGCCGAACCCTACGACCTCGCTGCGGCGATGCCGCGCTTCGGGTGGCCCACCGCGGTGCTGTCGGGCGGTCGCGACCTGACCACACCCCCACAGGTGGCGCACCGGATCGCCGATCTCATCCCCAGTTCGGTGCTCGTTGAACTGCCCACCGCCGGCCACAGCATCCTGGACACCCGCGAGCATGCGGCCCTGCAGATCTGTACGGCGGTGCACGCCGGAAAGATCGCCGAACTTCCGTCACGGGCAACCGAACTGGACGGTCTGCGGGCCAACCTGACGGTGCGCCTGCTGGTCGGCGCGCTCGCGGCGGGCGTCCGCGCGGAGTCGGCGATACCGCGGGGGACGCGCGCGGCTACTTCATGAAGCCGATCGCCGAGAAGTTGAGGTCACCGATGCCGGTGGGGCCGTAGTTGGCCAGATTGCTGCGCACCGCCACGTTGCCCGGCGCCTGGAACAGCGGCAGGCTGTGCCCGATCTCCCAGATCATCTTGTCGAGTTCGTTGGCCAGGGTGCGCGCCTTGGCCGGGTCCAGTTCGGAGAGCGTCTCCTCGATCTTGGCGTCGATCTGCGGGCTGCCGATCCTGCCGTAGTTGCTCTCGCCCTGTGAGGCGTAGATCTGGGTGAGACCACCGAACGCGAATGCGTCACCACCCCAAGCGAACTGGGCGACGTCGAAGTTGCCCGGCACGATGTAGTCGGTGAACAGCGAACCGCCCGGGGCAGGCACCAGCTCGAGGTTGACCCCGATCTGGGCCAGCTGGTTCTGCGCCACCTGGGCGATCGCGCGGGTGCTCGCGCCGTCGTAGAACACGTCGCGCAGGGTCAGCCGTTTGCCGTCCTTCTCGCGGAACTGCCCCGCACCAGAGTCACCGAGCGTCCAGCCGAGCGCGTCGAGTTCCCTTTTGGCGGCCTCGGGGTCGAAGGCGATGCTGTTGTCCTGGTAGCCCTCCTGGCCGGCCAGAAAGATGTGGTTGTTCAGCGCCTGCGGGTTGTCGGTCAGCCCGCGCTGCGACACCGCGGTGACAGCTTGCCGGTCGATGCCCTTGCTGATCGCCGCGCGCAGCGCCGGGTCGGCCAGCGGCGCCCCGTCGGCGCCGTTGAGTGTGAGGTGGTACCAGTTCGGTGCCGGGGCACGACGGATGGTGACCCCCTGGGCGCGGCGGGCCCGTTCCAGATCGTCGACGGTGGCGAGCCCGACCGAGTCCAGCGCGTTGTTCTCCAGCGCGGGCAGCATCGCGGCGTCATCGAGCACGGTGTAGGTCATGCTGTCCAGCAGCGGCGGGGTTCCCCACCACTTCGGGTTGCGGCTCAGGGTGATTCGCTGCGCGCCGCGGTCGACGGCGGTGATCATGAACGGTCCCGCGGAGGGGCCGGGGCCGTTGAGGAAGCCCTTGTTGAACGCCTCGGGATCCTGGGTCATCTCCTTGGGATAGAGCATCCCGTTGCCGGCGAACATCCCCCGCCAGTCGGCGTAGGGCTTGGCGAAGGTGACCACGGCCTGCCTGTCGTCGACCCCCTTGGTCACCGACGCGACCCGCTCGCTGCCGTTGGGTGCGGCGAACAGGAAGCGCTTGTCCTTACCGCTGGTGGCGTTGATCTGGGCGGCCATGTCCTCCCAGGTGACGGGTCTGTCGTTGGTCCACACCGCGTTCGGGTTGATGGTGTAGGTGACGATCTGCGGGTCGGTGCTGGTCAGCTGCACATCGGTGAAGTAGTCGCTGTTGACGGTCATCTCGCCGTCGGGCTTAATGAAGAACGCGCGCGGCAGCGTCGGCCGGTACATGCGGCCGATCTCGCCGAGGTTGCCGTCGATGTGCAGGTTGTTGAAGTTGGCCGGAAAGCCGGTCAGGGCCAACCGGAGGTTGCCGCCCTGCTGCAGCGTCGCCGGGTCCTGCGGGTTGATGTCGGCGGTGGTGCCCAGTTCGGCGCTGCCGCCGGCCGACGGCGCGTTGTTCTGCGCGCCGGAGCACCCGGTCAGCACCAGTGCGGCGACCGATCCCACCGCGAACAGACGCGAAATCGCCCTTTTCGGGGACCAGGCGTGCGATTTTGCGTCTGCTCGCGAGCGCAACGGGCGCGGGTGCGTGCTCATGCGGACTGACTCTAACGGCGATCGGCGCCGGGGTGAGGCACCGCGGCCAGCAACCGCCGCGTGTACTCGTGCCGGGGATCGCTGAACACCTGATCGGCGTGGCCCTGCTCCACGATCACCCCGTCGTGCATCACCGCCACCTGGTGTGCCAGGTGGCGCACCACGGACAGGTCGTGCGAGACGAACAGATAGGCCAGCCCGAGGCGTTCCTGCAGGTCCAGCAGCAGGTTGACGATGCCGGCCTGGATGGAGACGTCGAGCGCGCTGACCGGCTCGTCGAGGGCCAGGATCCTGGGCTGCAGCGCCAGCGCCCTGGCGATGCCGATGCGCTGCTTCTGTCCGCCCGAGAACTCGGCCGGGTAGCGTCCGGCGTCCTCGCGGCGCAGGCCGACCACGCCCAACAACTCGCCGACCCGGTCGGCGATCGCGGACTTGTCGAACCCGTTGGCCTGCAACGGTTCTGCCAGGACGTCGAAGACGGGCAGACGCGGATCCAGCGAGGCCACCGGATCCTGGAACACCACCTGCAGGTCGGCGCGCAGTGCCCGGCGCGCACCGCGGTCCAGCGTGGCGACGTCGTGACCGAGGATCTCGATGGTGCCCGCCTGCGGCGCCGACAGGTCCAGGATCTGGTGCAGCGTGGTGGACTTGCCGGATCCCGATTCGCCGACGATGCCCAGTGTGCGGCCCTGCCGCAGCGCGAAACTGACACCGTCGACCGCGCGGACCTCGCCGATGCGGCGCCGCAGCACGACGCCCTTGGTCAGCGGATAGGTCTTTGTCAGGTCGGTGACACGGACGACGACGGTGTCGTCGGGCGCCGCGGTCTCGGCGGGCGGGGCCGTCGACACGCCGTAGATGTCGGCGGCGCTGCGCCCGGCCACCAGTTCGTGGCGGATGCAGGCTACCCGGTGGCCGGTGTCGACGAAGTCCAGTTCCGGTTCGGCGGAGCGACATTCGTCGATCGCCAGCGGGCAGCGCGGCGCGAACGGGCAGCCCGGGGGCAGGGCCGCCATCGCCGGCGGCGCGCCCGGGATGGGCACCAGGCGGGTGCCCTGGGTGGCGTCCAGGCGGGGTGCGGAGCCCAGCAGCCCGGCGGTGTAGGGCATCCGGCGCCGCCGGTACAGGTCGGCCACGGGTGCGGTCTCGACGGCCCGCCCGGCGTACATGACCAGCGCGCGGTCGGCGAACTCGGCGACCACCCCGAGGTCGTGGGTGATGATCAGCACGCCGGCGCCGGTGACGTCGCGGGCGGTGCGCAGCACGTCCAGGATCTGGGCCTGCACCGTGACATCCAGCGCGGTGGTCGGCTCGTCGCAGATCAGCAGGTCGGGATCGTTGGTGATCGCGATCGCGATCACCACGCGCTGGCGCTCGCCGCCGGACAGTTCGTGCGGGAACGCCCGGGCCCGTCGGGCGGGCTGGGCGATGCCGACCAGCTCGAGCAACTCCACCGCGCGGCTGCGGGCGGCGCGACGGTCGAGGCCGCGCTGATGGATCCGCAAGGCCTCGGCGATCTGGTCGCCGACGGTGTGCACCGGGGTCAGCGCCGACATCGGGTCCTGGAACACTGTCCCGATCTTCGCGCCGCGGATCTGCGACATCTGCCGGTCGTTGAGGCCCAGCAATTCCTGGCCGTGCAACCGCACCGAGCCGGACACCTCGGCGTACTCGGGCAGCAGGCCGATGACGGCCATCGCCCCGGCCGACTTGCCCGCCCCGGATTCGCCGACCAGTGCCACGACCTCACCGGCCTCGACGTGATAGTCCAGGCCGCGCACCGCGGGCACCGGGTCGGTGTCGGTGGGGAAGGTGACGGTCAGACCGCTGACCTCGAGCAGGCTCATGCGCGTGCCCAGCGCTTGCGTCGGCGGGCAGGCCGCACCCCGGGATCGAGGGCGTCGCGCAGTCCGTCCCCGACCAGATTGGCGCAGAACACGATCAGCACCAGCACCCCGGCCGGGAACAGGAACACCCACGGGAACGTGGTCACCGAGCGGGTGCCGTCGGCGATCAACGTGCCCAGCGACACGTCCGGTGGCTGCACCCCGAACCCGAGGAAGCTCAGGCTCGTCTCGGCCAGCACGGCCAGCCCGACGTTCAGCGCGGTGTCGATGATCAGGATCGACGCCACGTTCGGGATGATGTGGCGGACGATGATCCGCCAATGGCTGACGCCCATATACCTGGCGGCCGTGACGAATTCGCGTTCCCGCAGGCTCATCGTCATACCCCGCACGATGCGTGCGCTGATCATCCAGCTGAACGCGGCCAGCAGCAGGATCAGCCACAGGATGGTGCCGGACTCCCGGGTGCGGGGCGTGACGATCGCGATCAGCAGGAAGCTCGGCACGACCAGCAGCAGGTCGACGACCCACATCAGCACGGCGCTGCGCCAGGCGCCGAAATAGCCGGCGATCGCCCCGACGGTCGCGGCGATGACCGTCGACAGGAACGCCACGCACACACCGATCAGCAGCGACTTCTGCATGCCCCGCAGCGTCTGGGCCAGCACGTCCTGGCCCAGCGCGTTGGTGCCGAACCAGTGCGCGGCCGTGGGGGGCTGCTGCAGCGCGTAGTAGTCGAGGTCGGTGTGTGAGTAGGGGAGCAGCGGCGGCAGCACCCAGCAACTGACGAACAGCGCGGCCAGCACGAACAGCGACACCACCGCGGGCCGGTTGCGCACGAACCGGCGCCACACCAGGGTGCGCCGGGAGACGAAGCGGTGCTCGCTGATCTCGGTCGTGCTCACGAGACACGCACCCGCGGATCGAGGGCGGCATAGAGCACGTCGGAGAGCAGGCCGGCGAGCAGCACCGTGAGCCCGGTGAACACGGTGATCGCGACGACGATGTTGGTGTCCTGGGTGGCGATGCCCTGGACGAACCATTCTCCGATTCCGTGCCAGCCGAAGATCTTCTCCACGAACACCGCGCCGGTGAACAGCCCGCCGACCCCGTAGGCGAACAGCGTGGCCATCGGGATCAGCGCGGTGCGCAGCCCGTGCCGGAACAGCGCCTGGCGCCGGGTCAGGCCTTTGGCCCGCGCGGTGCGGATGAAGTCCTGTCCCAGCACGTCGAGCATGGCGTTGCGCTGATAGCGGCTGAACCCGGCGATCGCGCCCAGCGCCAGCGTGAACGTCGGCAGCACCAGATGCTGGAGGCGGTCGACGAACTGGTTCCACGCGCCGCCGACGGCGTCCGCGGACGTCTCCCCGGTGTACTCGAACACCTGCATCCCGAGAAACGAGTTCGCGTTCAGTGCGGCCAGGATCAGCAGGTTGGCGATCACGAAGGTCGGCGCACTCAGGATCAGCAGCGCCAGCGTCGTGATGAAGCGGTCGGACAACCGGTACTGACGCACGGCGCCCCACGCGCCGGCCACCACACCGAGCACGGTGCCCACCAGCGAGCCGATGATCACCAGCCGCAGGCTGACCCCGACCCGGCGCCACAGCTCGTCGGTCACCGGCTGACCGCTCACGGTGGTGCCGAAGTCGCCGCGCACCGCGCCCGCCAGCCAGTCCGCATACCGCAGGGGCACGGGCTTGTCGAGGTTCAACTCGGCGGCCTTGGCGTCGATGACGGCCTGCGGCGGGCGCGGGTTGCGTTCCAGCAGGCTGTCCAGCGGCGAGAACGTCAACGAGGTCAGCGCGAACGTCAGAAACGACGCCAGCCCCAGCAGCACCACATAGTTGAGCAGCCGGCGAGCCAGGAATCGGGTCATCCGGCGCGGTCGCCTCGGGGCTGCATGGGCCCAGGTTAAGAGATGTGTGGTGCTACAGCCCGATATCGGGTCGCGACGTGCCGATGATCACCGCCGCGACCGGGCCGATCACGGAGAACTGCCAGGTAACGGGGTGGCGGACCGGTGCCGGCACGTCCGCGGTCGTGCGGCCGCTACTCCTTGTCGAAGACTCCGCCGGCGATCGCCGCCTGAATTGTCGCGATGCTCATCTCGGTCTGTTTCGACGACTGACGGGTCTGCAGCATCTGGTGCTGAATTATGAATCCGTCGATGAGACACAGCAGCATCCGTCCCAGCGAGTCATAGTCGTAATCCGGCTCGTCGTCGCGTCTGGCCTCCCGACACAAACTGCCGAGGTGCTTGATCCAGGTGCGGTAGGTCTTCTTGGGGATGTGCGCGAACTCTCCGGACCGGACGGCCCAGATGGAGACCTCGTAATCGGTGAGCCGATCTTCGAACGTGGCGAGAGCCCATGCTGCGGTTTCGCGCAGAATTGCTCCGGCAGCCTCACTCACACCCATCCCGGCGGACACCGCCTCCGACAGGCGATCCCTGCCCTCTACGCCGAGGGTGTCCATGACCATCTCGTAGAGTTCGTCTTTACCGCGAAAGCAGTAGTGCAGGCTTGCCAGCGGCGCGCCGGCCTCGTCAGCGATGCGACGCGTCGTCGCCTTTGAGAGGCCGTGTTCGCGGATGACCCGAGTCGCCGCAGCCACCAGCTGTTTTCTACGCTCTTCCGTCGCCACGTATGCCACTCGACGAGTTTACGTGCAGTTCATTACCGCGGTTTGCTCATCGTTGCCCACCATCGTGTCTGGTCGACGTCGACACCGCCCCCGCGGCATGTCCGCCTCCCCGTGCGGCATCGTGGTGGGCGCACAGCGCCGAGCGGCACTCGCGGTGGCCTGCGCTGGGGTCGGTCAGTTCAGGGGGCGGTGTGCTGGAGTGCGATGACGTCAACAGCGCACTGCCGCAGGGCGTTTCACGGGCCGAATCGCCACCGGTGCACCGGCCGGTCGACCTTCCGCCCGCAGCTCTCAGCGCATGACGAACGGACTTGCCGTCGGAGCGCCCGTGTTGATCCAGACAGATTTTGTGTCGAGGAACTCGTCGATGGCATGCAGCCCGTTTTCGCGTCCGATACCGGAGTCCTTCATGCCGCCGAACGGGGCCATGTAGCTGACCGCCCGATACGTGTTGACCCACACCGTGCCCGACGTAATGCGTTCGGACATACGGAATGCCCGCGCGATGTCAGATGTCCAGACGCCGGCGCCGAGGCCGTACCGAACGTCGTTGGCGATCGCGACGGCGTCGTCTTCATCGTGGAACGGGATGACCGACAGGACCGGGCCGAAGACTTCCTCCTGAGCGATTCGCATCTCGTTGCGCACATCGGTCAGGATCGTCGGTTCGACGAATCGGCCCCTGTCACATTCGGGGTGCTGCGCGGCGTGGCCGCCGAGCGCGAAGGTGGCGCCCTCGCTCCTGGCGATGTCGATGTAGTCGAGCACCTTCTCGTACTGCTGCGCTGTGGTGATGGGGCCGACATCCGTGGACTCCAGCATGGGATCACCCATACGGGCCGAACGGGCGAGTCCGACGAGTCTGTCGACGAAATCGTCGTGGATGGTGTCCTGGACGAGCAGCCTGGATCCGGCGATACAAGTCTGTCCGGTGGCCGCGAAGATACCCGAGATGACACCGTTGGCGGCAGCGTCGAGGTCGGCGTCGGCGAACACGACATTAGGCGATTTGCCGCCCAGCTCCAGACTCACGTGTTTCAGGTTGCGCGCCGCGGATTCGTTGATCTGGCGGCCGGTCTGATCTGAGCCGGTGAAGCTGATCTTCGAGACGAGCGGGTGCTCCACCAGCGGAGCGCCCACAGTTGCACCGAACCCGGTGACGACGTTGACGACTCCCGGCGGGACACCGGCCTCGTCCAGAAGCGCGGCCAATTCCAGGGTGGAGGCCGAGGTGAACTCAGACGGCTTGATGACGGCGGTGCAGCCGGCGGCCAACGCGGGCGCCAGCTTCCAGGCCAGCAGCATCAAGGGACTGTTCCACGGGGTGATGATCCCGACGACGCCCAGCGGTTGCTTCTGGGTGTAGAGGAAGTACCCCTTCTTGTCGACCGGGACGACAGTGCCTTCGATCTTGTCGGCGAGCCCGCCGTAGTAGTAGAACCATTGCGGCAGATACGTGAGCTGGCCGTACATCTCGCTGAAAAGCTTGCCGTTGTCCAGCACCTCGACCTCAGCCAGTTCCCTGGCCCGGTCGGCGATCACGTCACCGATGCGTCGCAGCACCGCACCGCGCTGGCTCGGGCTCATCTCCGACCATGCCCCGCGGTGAAGCGCATCGTGTGCGGCTCTGGCCGCCTTGTCCACGTCCTCGGCGGTGCCTTCGGGGATCTGGGCCCAGGTCGCCGCGGTATACGGGTTCTCGGTGTCGAACCAACTGCCCGACTCCGGGGCGACGTGTTCACCGCCGATGAACAGGTTGTACTTCTTCACCAGATGACCTCTTTGGTGTTGTGGCTTTCGGTGGGATTCGACGAATTCGGGTGGACGGGCCATGCGGCGCCCCGCCGACCGGGACGAGCGCTCTGTCTCCCGGTCGGCCGGCACATCGTGTCAAGCCGGTGTTCAGCGACGGAACTCAGATGATCGGGGACTGGTTAACCCGGTTCATGATCGAGTGCCCGGCATCGACGGGCATGATCACGCCGGTGAGGATCGAGGCCTCCTTCGACAGCAGGAAGGCTACAGTCTTGCTGACCTGCTCGGATTCAATACCCTTGTTGCCCCGCAGGATTGCGTAGTGACGCGCCGCCTGAACCAGGTCATCGGGTGTCCCGTTCGGCTGACCCGACATCGCGTCGTAGGCGTCCTGCCAATGGTGCATGTCGGTGTCGATGAATCCGGGGCAGATGGCGTTGACCGTGATGCCGTGCGGTCCGAGTTCCAGCGCGGCGTTGCGCAGCAGGCCGATGATGCCGTGCTTGGTCACCGAATAGGGGGCGCCCCCCGCCATCCCCTCGTCCAAGCCCAGTACCGACGACACCAGCACGATCGAGCCACTGTTGCGTTCGATCATCCCGGGGATGACCGCTTGGAGGGTGTTCCACGATCCCGTCAGGTTGATGGCGAGTGTCTCGGCCCACGCGACGGCGGTGGTCTGCTCGATGGACGCGATCTCACCCCAGATGCCGGCGTTGGCGACTGCCATGTCCACCGGGCCGAACTCGGCTTCGGCCACCTGCACGGCCCGATCGAGATCGTCTTTGGAGCGGACGTCGCCGCCGACGGCGATTGCGCGGCCGCCGTCGCGGCGGATCTCTGCGGCGACTGCTTCTGTCTGCTCGGCGGTCGCCAACGGGTACTTGACGGACTGAACCGGCTGGGGTCCGTCGAAGAGGACGACAGCCGCTCCTCGCGACGCGAGTTCGCGGGCATGGGCCGCACCCTGCCCCCGGCCGGCTCCTGTGACGAGTGCAGTGCTGCCGATCAGCTCATTCATCTTGTTTGTTCTCCTTTGATGGTGCAGGACCGATCGACGGCCCGTCTGTGGATGTCAGCGGTGGTCGTGATGACGAGACGCGTGTGTGCGGCTGAGTGAAGCGCCGGCGGTCTCCGGGTGACCGGGTAGCCGCCGGCGGAGGGCGATCGAACCTAGTTGGTCAATCGACCCAGATCAGACGAACAGGACGATGCCGCACCGGTTGTCACGTGTCAAGCGCTAGAGCGGAACAACTTTCGCGAACGCTGCGCGAAAGGTGGCGGCCCAGGGTGGTCGCGCCGCAACTGACCGATGGCGGATGCTGATGCGACGGGAGTTAACGCTGGGTAACGCCGAAGATTCCTCTTGACAGTGACGGGCGCCTCAGTGAAGATTGTCGAGCAACATAGTCAATTGACCGACTTTGACCGCAGTGCCTCCACTCGGAGCGCGCGTAGTCGATCCCTCAAGTGACACTCAGCCATGCGGCGGGCGGGCCGCACGGCGCGTCTTCCTACTTTCCCTGCACTGTCCGAATCACTTTGAGCTCGAAGGAACCCCATGACCGCAATCGAATCGACCGTCGAATTCAGTGCGGACACGCCGCAGTTGCGCGCCGCGAGCTGGTTGGAGGCGTTCAGCGAGGCACTCGCGTCGCAGTCGCGGTCCGCGCTGCGGGAGCTGTTCGAACCGGAGGCCGGTTGGCGTGATCTGGTGGCCTTCACCTGGAATCTGCGCCAGTCGCATGACCGTGACGCGATTGTGGAGCTGTTGTTGTCGACAAACACCGTGATCGGTGCCGGGGACTTCCGGATCGACGGGTCGCGCCCTGCGCCCACGGAATCGGCCGTAAGTGAAGGCCAGCTGCCGACGGTGGAGATGTTCTTCCGGTTCGGTACGAGTGCGGGGGAGGGTGACGGCTACGTCGTGCTGGCGCCCGATGCGGACCGGCCGGGGGAGCTGAGGGCTCGTACTCTGTTGACCCGATTGGTGGCCCTGAAAGACGCGCCGGCACTGTGGCCGCCGCAGGGACGGTTCGATGTGCAGAATCCGGGCGTGCGGTGGTCGGCACATTGCCGGCGTCAACAAGAGTTCGCCGACCGCGACCCGGAGGTGCTGATCGTCGGAGGTGGACAGTTCGGAGTCATGACCGCGGCGCATCTTGCGCGGTTGGGAGTGGACGCACTGATCGTCGACAAGGACCCCCGAATCGGGGATGCGTGGCGTAAGCGTTACGAATCGCTTTTCCTACACCAGCCCCACAACATGCTGCACTTCACGATGATGCCGTTCCCGGAGAGCTTCCCGGAGTACCTGCCGAAGGACAAGATGGCACAGTGGTTTGAGAGCTACGTCGCCAGCTTCGACCTCAATTTCTGGACCAGCACGGAATTCACCGGCGCCCGCTATGACCACGAACGCGGCGAATGGGAAGCTCAGCTCACGCTTGCCGACGGCAGTACCCGCGTGATGCGTCCCAGGCATCTGCTCATGGCAACCGGCGGCAGCAACATCCCGATGATCCCCGACCTGCCCGGTATCGGTGATTTCGCCGGCACCACCCTGCACGCCAACGACTACCGCGACGGGGCGGACTACGAAGGCAAGAACGTCCTGATCATCGGCACCGGCACCTCGGCCCACGACTTCGCGCTCGACATCGTTCGCTCGGGCGGTTCCTCGACCATGGTGCAGCGCAGCCCGTTGATCGTGATCGACCTGCCCACCGCGAATGCGCTTTACAGCGCCTACCTCGACCGAAGCCAGCCCACCGAACTCGTCGACATCCGATTCCTCGCCGGCGGTGTGTTCCACCAGCAGCGCCAGGGTTTTAGAGAGTTCCAGAAGTTCGCCGACGAAGCCGATCGCGAACTGCACGAGGGTCTGGCCAGGGCCGGGATGAAGGTCTGGTCGGGGGAGGACTCCACCGGTTTCTACTATGGCTACCTCAGCAATTCCAAAGGCGGCTACTACCTGAACGTCGGGGCCTCTCAGGCCATCGTGCGGGGTGACATCGGCATCATTCAGCTGGAAGACATCGAGCGGTTCGACCAAGCCGGCATCGTGCTCGACGACGGAACTCACCGAGCCTTCGATGTCGTCATCTTCGCCACTGCGCAGCAACCCCAGATTAAAGCCGTGGAGAAGCTGTTCGGCACAGAATTCGCCGAAAAGCTCGGACCCATCTGGGG
This sequence comes from Mycolicibacterium vaccae NBRC 14118 = CIP 105934, assembly GCF_001552715.1. Taxonomy (GTDB): domain Bacteria; phylum Actinomycetota; class Actinomycetes; order Mycobacteriales; family Mycobacteriaceae; genus Mycobacterium; species Mycobacterium vaccae. The sequence continues at coordinate 13,203 of NZ_BCRS01000079.1, forward strand.
TTTCGGCAACGACGGGGAAATGCGCAACGTGCTCAAGCCGACGCCGCACGAGGGATTCTGGATTCTGGACGGAAGCATTCCGATGGCGCGCTGGCATTCACCGCTGATCGCGCTGATGGTCAAAGCCGAACTGATGGGCGCCATCCCGGCAGAGTTCAAGCAGGGCGGTCACATCAGCCGCACGCCGGCCTCACCGGCGCGGGCCCTGGAGGTGGAGGTTCTCGCCCGCGAGGGCGCGCACACCTCCTAGCGCCACCCGTTCCGGTCGCAGTGCACTGCTGCACCACGAAATATGTTCTGCGGCGGCGGCTGACAACGGTGTCGGCCTCAACCGCGGGATCAGCAAGGATAGGAATCTCAACAAATGTCAGAGCCTGATCGTCGCCATGCGTTGCTGGTGACCGCCCTCCCGAACCCGGAATCCGTTACCGGAGAGATGGTGCGAGCGCTGGCGGCCGGACTCAGTGCAGACGGCCAGACCAAAGTGACCGTTCACGATTTGATCAGCACGGGTTTCAATCCGGTCTTCGGCCCTGCCGACCACCAACGGTACCGCTCGTCGGGGAGTGACGGAAAAGTCGCGGTCCCTGACGATGTGCAGGCTGAGCAGAAGCTGATCGAATCCGCGGACACCGTGGTTCTGGCGTTCCCGGTGCAGTGGTGGTCCATGCCGGCCGTTCTCAAGGGCTGGATCGATCGTGTGTTCATCCGGGGATGGGCGTACGGCGTCGCCGACCAAGGAGAATGCCCGGTGCGCGGGTTGCACTTCGTCGCGATGGCGGCCTTCGGGCAAGAACCGTTCGAGCGGCGTGGTTATCGGCAGGCGATGGAGAAGCAGTGGCTCGAAGGGCTTGCTGACTACATCAGCATCGCTGATTCCGGCGTCCACAACTTGTACGAGAGCGAATCAACTGATCCCGCCGTGCACGCGAAGATCGTGCATCAAGCACGTGAAATCGGCGTCACCATCGCGCAGTCGCCTGCGGATCGTCCCGCAACTACATGACGTGACCCTTCGGCGCAGAGCCCATGCACCCGGTGTGATTCCCGACTGCGCCGCTTAACGACCCAAACACAGCCCCCCGTAATAGCCCGAGGCGCCGCAATGGAAGCGGACCCGACAACTAGAGAAAGGTTTGGCCATGTCTGACCTCCAGTCGGCGTCCGACTCGTCCGCAATGTCGCGGAGCCCATCGAAACCCGGCCTCAAAGGACACATGGGGACCGCTGCCCTGGTGCTGACCGTGCTGGCCGTGGGCGCCCCATTGGGCAGCGTTTCCGGTGTCTTCCCCGTGGTGATCGGGTTCGGCGGTACTGCCGCTCCGATCGCCTATGGAATTGCGACCGTGGTCCTGCTCGCCTTCGCCGCCGGCCTGGCCACCATGTCGAAATTCGTACCCAACCCGGGTGCGTTCTATGCGTATGTGACCGCCGGTCTGGGCAAACATGCCGGTCTCGGTGGGGCGTTCTTGGCCATCTTCGCGTACTGGTTGATCGCGACGGCAACTTACGCATTCCTAGGCTCCGCGACCGGCCGGCTCATCGTCGCATTCGGCGGACCCGATATCGCCTGGTACTGGTGGCAGATCATCGGCTGGGTCGTAGTCGGATTCATCGGCTACCGGAACGTCGAGCTGTCGGCCAAGGTGCTGACCGTTGCCATGGTGCTCGAGGTCGCGATCGTCGTGATCTTCGACCTCAGCGTCATCGCGCGTGGTGGCGCTGACGGACTCGGTCTGCCGATCATCGAGTCCGAGGTCTTCACCATGGGCAATATGGGCATCGCTGTGCTGTTCAGCGTCCTGTGCTTCATCGGCTTCGAATCGACGGCAATCTTCCGTGAGGAAGCCAAAGACCCCGAAAAGACTGTCCCCCGGGCGATGTACCTGTCGGTGCTGTTGGTCGGCGTCTTCTACGCGATCAGCATCGCACTGATGATCCTCGCGTACGGCCAGAGCAATGCTCAAGACGTCGCCGCGGAGAATCCGGCCGGGATGTTCGACGAAGCACTCGGAACTTACGCTGCACCGATCTTCATGGATATCTGCGCCATCCTGGTCGTCAACTCGGTGTTGGCTTCGGTGATCGCACTGACGAACATGCTGTCGCGCTACCTCTACGCGCTCGGCAACGACGGTGTCCTTCCCAAGGCTCTCGGACAGGCTCATCCCAAGCATCACTCGCCCTACCGTGCCTCGTTGGTGGTGACGGCCATGATCGGTCTTCTCGCAGCGCCATTCATGTTCGTGGTGTCTGAGCCGATGGATCTGTACGCCAAGATGGTCGGCGTCGGGATATACGCACTCATGGTGCTGATGACGCTCGCCAGCATCGCGGTCCTGGTCTTCTTCCGCAGCAACCCGCAACCCGGCACATCGGTGCTGAAAACAACCATCGCGCCAATCGTCTCGATCATCAGTTTCGCGCTCGTGCTCTACATGGCGACCGCGAACATGGATCTGATCAGCGGCCTGACCGGTGGCCTGGCCGTGGGCCTCGTTCTCCTGACCTACCTGGTCGCTCTCGGTGGTGTTGTTGCCGCGGCGGTGTACCGGAAGAGGAAACCAGATGCCTTCCATCGGATCGGTCGTCAAGACCTCTGAGGACAGGTGTGAACGGCCCCGCATGCTCTCGAGAGCATGCGGGGCCGTCTGCTTTCGCGCTGCGACAAACGATTTCAACGATGTCAGGAAACTGGCCATGGCTGCGAAGGCCTGCATCCAGCCGGCGCTGGTTGCTGCCGCGCATCACGGAGTTTGACGGCTGCCTCGAGAAGTTCTCTGAACTCCGGACCACATTCGTACACCTTCATCAATTCGTCCACTCTGTGTGCGGACTCTGCTGTCAGAGCGCCGTTCTCCCGCACCACCGCAGTCAGGAGGTTGTAGATCGCCGACTGATATTCACCAATGGCCAGATTGATCGAAACCGCATGTCGTTCGGCCACCGTCAAGCATCCTCGGTGACTGTCCAGCAGATCCCACGCAACCTCGACGTCGGTCAAGCACTCCATCCGTCGGACCTCCTCAGGTCGTCGAATCCCTCGTGGAGCAGCGCGAGCCGCACGTCACGACAACTCGACCAGGAGGTCGCCGCTTTCGACCTGCTCGGTGGCGGATACGGCCACACGTACGACGGTGCCGGCCTTGGGGGCGGTGATGGCGGCCTCCATCTTCATGGCTTCGATGGTGGCAATGGTCTGCCCGGCCGCCACGGCGTCGCCGACCGCGACGTTGACCGACACCACGCCGGCGAAGGGGGCCGCGATGTGGTCGGAGTTGTCGCGGTCAGCCTTCTCTGCCGTGGGTACCGCCGCGCCGATGTTGCGGTCGCGCACCAGCACCGGACGGAGCTGGCCGTTCAGGATGCACATGACGGTGCGCATCCCGCGTTCGTCGGGATCGGACATCGCCTCCAGTCCGATGAGCAGTTCGACTCCCTTCTCCAGTCGGACGCGGTGCTCGTCTCCCTGGCGGAGCCCGTAGAAGAACTGGTTGTCGCTGAGCTGGCTGGTGTCGCCATAGGTGTCGCGATGAGTCTCGAACTCCCTGGTCGGTGCCGGGAACAGCAACCGGTTGAGCGCGGCTTGCCGCTTGGGGCCGGGTTGCGCCAGCACCGCCTCGTCCTCAGCCGACAGTTCCGCTTCCGGCCGACCGGGACCCCGGCCTTCCAAGGCCATGGTGCGCAACGGTTCTGGCCAGCCGCCAGGAGGGTCGCCCAGCTCGCCGCGCAGGAACCCGATCACCGAATCCGGGATGTCGTGTCTGGCAGGGTCGGCGGCGAACTCTCCGGCGCTGATCCCCGCACCGACCAACGCCAGAGCCAGGTCCCCGACCACCTTCGACGACGGCGTGACCTTGACCAGGCGGCCCAGAATGCGGTCGGCGGCAGCGTAGTTGGCCTCGATGTCCTCGAACCGCTCGCCGAAACCCAGCGCGATCGCCTGCTGCCGCAGATTCGACAACTGACCGCCGGGGATCTCGTGGGTGTACACCCGTCCGGTCGGGACCGGCGGTCCCGAGGCCGCGACGTCGAAGGGTGCGTACACCCTGCGCAGCGCCTCCCAGTACGGCTCCAGGTCGCACACCGATTTCAGGTCGAGCCCGGTGTCGGCGTCGGTGTGCGCGGCAGCGGCCACGATCGAGCTCAGCGCCGGTTGGCTCGTCGTACCCGCGAGCGGCGCCGCCGCGCCATCTACCGCGTCCGCACCCGCGGTCCAGGCCGCCAGGTAGGTCGCCAACTGGCCACCCGGGGTGTCGTGAGTGTGCACGTGCACCGGAAGGTCGAACCGAGACTTCAACGCACGAACCAACGTCGCCGCCGCCGGCGGGCGCAACAGTCCGGCCATGTCCTTGATGGCCAGCACGTGGGCGCCGGCCTCGACGATCTCCTCGGCCAGGCGCAGGTAATAGTCCAAGGTGTACAGATCTTCAGCAGGATCTGACAGGTCGCCGGTGTAGGACATCGCCACCTCGGCGATCGTGGTGTTGGTGGCCCGCACCGCGTCGATGGCCGGACGCATCGACGCGACGTTGTTCAGCGCATCGAAGATCCGGAAGATGTCCACACCGGTTCCGGCGGCCTCCTCCACGAAGGCCGACGTCACCACCTCCGGGTAAGGGGTGTAGCCGACGGTGTTGCGTCCACGGAGCAACATCTGCAGACAGATGTTGGGCATCGCTTCTCGCAGCGCCGCCAGTCGCTCCCACGGGTCCTCTTTGAGGAACCGCAGAGCTACGTCGTAGGTGGCACCACCCCAACACTCCACCGACAACAACTGCGGCATCATCCGGGCCACGTACGGCGCAACCATCGACAGACCGGTGCTGCGCAGCCGAGTCGCCAACAATGACTGGTGGGCATCGCGGAACGTGGTATCCGTGACGGCAAGCTGGGGAGAGTGCCTGAGCCACTGCGCAAATCCTTGCGGCCCCAGTGCCTCCAGCCTCTGCTTCGAGCCTGGGGGCGGCGCCACACCGAGGTCGAGGTCGGGCAGCTTGTCCTGCGGATACACCGCCGACGGGCGCTCTCCACAGGGCTTGTTCACCGTCACATCGGCCAGGAAGTTCAGGATCTTGGTACCGCGGTCCGCGCTGCTGCGCGCGGTCAGCAGACCGGGGCGCTCGTCGATGAACCCCGTGGTGACCCGACCGGCGACGAAATCGGGATCGTCCAGCACAGCCGCAAGAAACGGAATGTTCGTCGACACCCCACGAATCCGGAACTCCGCCAACGCACGCCGTGCCCGGCGCACCGCAGTGTCGAAGTCGCGGCCACGACACGTCAGCTTCACCAGCATGGAATCGAAGTGCGCGGACACCTCGGCGCCCAGCAAGGTACCGCCGTCGAGGCGGATCCCTGACCCTCCCGGCGAACGATAGGCACTGATGCGACCCGTATCGGGGCGGAATCCGTTCGCCGGATCCTCTGTCGTGATCCGGCACTGCAACGCCGCACCGTGCGGGACGATCGACTCCTGACTCAAGCCCAGATCGGCCAGCGACTCTCCACCCGCGATACGCAGTTGCGAGGACACCAGGTCGACGTCGGTGATCTCCTCGGTGACGGTGTGCTCGACCTGAATCCGAGGGTTCATCTCGATGAACACGTGCTGACCACGTTCATCGAGGAGGAACTCGACGGTGCCGGCGCACGAATAGCCGATCTGGCGGGCGAACGCCACCGCATCCGCACATATCCGGTCGCGCAGATCGGGGTCCAGATTCGGCGCAGGCGCCAACTCGATCACCTTCTGATGGCGGCGCTGCACACTGCAATCGCGCTCGAACAGATGGATTACGTTGCCGTAGGTGTCCGCCAGGATCTGCACCTCGATGTGGCGCGGATTGAGTACCGCCTGCTCGAGAAAAACCGTGGGGTCCCCGAACGCCGACTCCGCTTCCCGCGACGCGGCCTCGATGGCCTCCCGCAACGAGTCGGGGTCAGCCACACGGCGCATCCCACGTCCGCCGCCGCCGGCGACCGCTTTGACGAACACCGGGAACTGAATGTCAGCTGCGGCAGCGAGCAACTCCTCGACATCGGCCGACGGCGCCGTCGACGCCAGCACCGGCAACCCCGCCGCCCTCGCCGCCGCGATCGCCCGCGCCTTGTTGCCCGTCAGCTCCAACACCTGCGCGGACGGGCCCACGAACGTGATCCCCGCCGCCGCGCATGCCGCCGCCAATTGCGGATTCTCGGACAGGAAGCCATACCCGGGATACACCGCGTCAGCCCCGGCAGCCACCGCGGTGGACACGATCTCCTCCACCGACAGGTACGCCCGGACGGGATGGCCCACCACACCGATCTGATACGACTCGTCGGCTTTCAACCGGTGCATCGAGTTGCGGTCCTCATGCGGATACACCGCGACCGTGCCCACACCGAGTTCGTAGGCTGCGCGGAACGCCCGAATCGCGATCTCACCGCGATTGGCGATCAATACCTTGGAAAACATCAGGCTCACCTCTGCTGCCGCTGGGGTCAAGGGGTCAAGGGGTAAGGAGCGCAACCGACAGAGTCCTGGCGCCAATGCATCGGCGCTAGTGACGATCCCGTGGCATCGTCGGTGCTGCGGCGGCCGGGATGGCGCTGGTGGCGACGATGTCATCGGGAGCTCGGTTGGGGCTGGTCAGGCTTTAATTCAACAACTGGGTCATTTGACCAAGTTCAGATACTCAAGCACGCAAGGACGACTGTCAAGGGTTGCTTTGCAGCCGCGCCGAGCCGAGATCCCGTTGCAGGAGCGGACGTTATTCCTCTCGCCCGCACCGCTTGACACCATTCGCGGCGTGGGGCAAGGTTGCCTCATCGAAATGAGTCAAATGACCGACTTAGATGCGTCGTGGGCCGCCTGAGTTACCCGTCCTTGTCTCGTGGTCGAGTCCGCCGTTCGGGGCCCTGCCCTTCTGTGTTTGTGAATTGCACGCCACTCGCTAGAGGAATCGAAGAATGAAGCGCGGAGACATTTCTTTCTGGCTGACGCGTCCGGACGCACCGGCACCACCACCAACCCGAACTCTGCACAGCGACATCGACTGCGACGTCGCCATCGTGGGCGGCGGACTGTCCGGCTTGTGGGTGGCATGGGCGCTGGCCCAGCAACGTCCCGAGCTGTCCATCGCGGTGCTGGAGGCTGAGCGCCTCGGGTTCGGGGCCTCCGGTCGCAACGGCGGCTGGATGTCTGCCAAACAGGTCGGCGTCCGACGCGCGTTGGCCCGCGGTGCCGGCGGCGCGAAGGCCGTGACGGAGATGCAGGACCGACTCGAGCAGGCATGCGTCGAAGTGGTCGACATCCTCGGTGCCCAGGAGATCGACGCCCGTCGCGGGGGCTGGACCCAGCTCGCCCGCTCGGTGAGTGAGCTTCGCCGCGCCGAGAACTACGTCGCCGAGTCCCGGCGATGGAATCTCGATGAGTCGTCGATACGCATGATGTCGGCCGAGGAGACCTACGAACGGATTCACGCGCGCGGCATCATGGGCGCGGTTCACAGCCCGCACAACTATTGCGTCGACCCGGTGAAAATGGTGTTCCGTCTGGCCTCACTGGCCATGAACGCCGGCGCCGCCGTCTACACCGGCGCCCGGGTCACGGGCATCACGCCGGGCCGACTCGAGGTGGGTCCGTACGGGGTCAAGGCCTCGCAGATCGTGGTCGCCACCGAGGGGTACACCGCAAGCCAGCCCGGTCAGCGGCGGCGCATGCTTCCACTCAACAGCAGCATGCTGGTCACCGAACCCTTGACTTCCCGGCAGTGGGACATGGTGGGCTGGGAACACCACGACGGCGTATCCGCCACCGCCCACACCTACTTCCACAGCGAGCGCACCCCTGACGGCCGTATCGCCATCGGCGGCCGTGGCCGCCCGTACCGATTCGCGTCCGGAACCGACCAGGACGGCATGGTCGACGAGGCCACCGTCAGATCCCTGATGGCGGTGATCGACGACCTGTTTCCCGGCCTCAATGCTGAACCCGCACATGCCTGGTGCGGTGTCATCGGGGTCACGCGCGACTGGTCGCCGTTCCTCGACTACGACTCATCTGCCCGGGTGTTGCGGATGGGCGGCTACGCCGGGCAGGGGCTCACCGCAAGCTACCTGGCGGGGTTGGCGGCCGCCGACCTGCTGACTGACCGCAAGAGCTTCCTGTCGACGTCGGCGTGGGTCCGTCCCGTGCCTCGACGCTGGGAGCCGGAACCACTGCGGTGGATCGGCGCGAACGGCTTCTACGTCGCCTACTCGCTCGCAGATCGGCTGGAGGCGGCCTCGCGTTCGGGCAAGACCTCGGCGATCGCGCGAATCGCGGACAAGATCGCCGCCCGCTGACAACTCGTCCTCTGCAACGACATTCGATTCACAGACCACGATGCGCCGCCACGGCGAACGAGAAGGAAGTACTGCATCATGACCACCTATGCCGTCACCGATCCAGCCACCGGTCAGACGATCCAGCAGTTCCCAGGGATCACCGACGACGCTCTGGCCGACGCCATCGGTCGCGCCCACTCGGCGCACACCGAATGGGGCACCCGCACGCTCGAAGAGCGAGTTACGGTGCTGCGCAACGTCGCCGCGATCTATGAAGAACGCGCCGAAGAGCTGGGTGCCATCATCAGTCGTGAGATGGGCAAGCCGATCAGTTCGGCCACCGGTGAGGCCGCGTTCTCGGCGTCGATCTACTGTTACTACGCCGACAGCGCCGAGGCGTTCCTCGCCGACGAACCGATCGAGCTGCGCGGGGGAACGGGTTCGGGGGTGATCCGGCGGGCACCGCTGGGCGTCGTGCTGGGCATCATGCCGTGGAATTACCCCTACTTCATGGCAGCGCGCTGCTGCGCACCGAATCTGATGATCGGAAACACGGTGCTGCTCAAGCCGGCACCGCAGTGCCCCGAGTCCGCGGCCGCAATAGCGGCCATCTTCACCGAGGCGGGGCTTCCGGAGTCCGCGTACAGCACCATCCTCGCCTCCAACGAGCAGATCGAATCGGTCATCGCCGACCCGCGCGTGCGCGGAGTCTCGCTCACCGGATCCGGCCGTGCAGGTTCTGCGGTGGCCAAGATCGCCGGAGAGCACCTCAAGAAGGTCGTGCTCGAACTCGGTGGTTCGGATCCGTTCCTCGTGCTGTCCACCAACGACATGGATGCTCTCGTGAAAAAGGCTGTGGCAGCGCGGATGTACAACTCCGGTCAGGCCTGCAACGCCGCGAAACGATTCATCGTCGCTGACGACCTCTACGACGAGTTTCTCGATAAGTTCGTCAGGGAGATCTCCACCTACGAACCCGGCGACCCGTCCAGCCCGGACACAAAACTCGGGCCACTCGTGTCCGTCGAAGCCGCCGAACGGCTCGAAGCCCAGGTGAACCTGGCTGTTGCGGAGGGCGCGACCGTCGTGCTCGGCGGGCAGCGCACCGGAGCCTTTTTCCCGCCGACGGTCCTGACCGACGTTCGGCGCGACGGCAGCGCCTACACCGAGGAGTTCTTCGGACCCGTTGCCCAGGTCTTCCGGGCCCGCACCGAGGCCGAGGCGATCGAGCTGGCCAACGACACCGACTTCGGGCTCGGATCGTTCGTCTTCACCGACGACGCTGCCCAGGCCGAACGCGTCGCCGACCAGATCCAGGCCGGGATGGTCTACATCAACACCGTCGACGGTGAAGGACCCGAGGTGCCCTTCGGGGGCGTGAAAAATTCCGGCTACGGCCGCGAACTGGGGCGCCTGGGTGCAGAGGAGTTCGTCAACATGAAACTCGTCCGCACAGGTGCCTGACTGACCAGTCAGCGGAGAAGGGAGCGCCGATGAGCGGTGTGTATGTGCTGTTTCAGCTGGTGATCGATGACATCGATGCTTACCGGGAGTATGAGGCCGTGGATCACCGGGGCATGCTGGAGAAGTTCAACGGCAAATTCGTGGGCGCCGACGCGGCCGCGGAAGTCTTGGAAGGCCAATGGCCCTACCGGACTGCGCTGGTCGAGTTTCCCACCAGGGAACTCGCGCATGCCTGGTTCGAGTCCCCGGAGTATCGCGCGGCCGCCGAGCTCCGCCATCGGTCGGCGACCTCGAATGTAGTGATCATCTCCGGGGTCTAGGGGAGCGCGCGCCGCCCTGCCGGTCGTCGTCAGGACCCGGGTCCCCGGCGGTGCGGGCGACGCTCAGCGCCCGAGGACGTCGGTCAGCTCAGCGATCAAGCCGTTCTGCACGCCGCGGACCGCCATCGCGTCGCCGACGGCGACCGTCGAACCTTCGCCGGCCGCGGTCGCCCAGGTCTGGGTGAAGCCGTCGTCGCTGCGCACGGTGATCGAGTTCGGTGTGGTCGCGGTGACGGTGCCCGACTGGCTGACCACCGTGATGAAGCCGCCGGCCCCGACGGCGACCACCTCCTGCCCGTGCAGGGGACGGCCCTGCGGACGTCCGGGGCCGGGCCGGTCCACCCCGCCCTCGGCGTGGTGGACGGGAGGAGGACCGGGGACCTGCGGTGACGAGTTGCCCGACGCCGCGTAGATCGCGGCACCACCCAGCACCGCGATGACGGCGGCGATCCCCGCGGCGAGCAACGTCTCCGTCCGCCCCCACCGGCGCGGCGCCCGGTCCGGGCGGCCCGACCCGGGGTCCGCGGTCCGCGAATCCTGACTGCGCATACCCCCACACTGGCCGCCGTCGATGTGAATGCGCTGTGTACCGGGTCGGCTCGCTCTGGCCGGCGTGTCACAGCCGGCGCATAGGAACGGCACAGACCGCACATAGCGCGCGGTCCGATAATGGAGCCATGCCCGACCCCCAGACCTCATCCGGGGACGAACCAGCACGCGCGGTGATGCGTCGTGCCGACGGCAGCCCGATCCACGTGCTCGTCGTCGACGACGAGCCCGTGCTGGCCGAGTTGCTGTCGATGGCGCTGCGCTACGAAGGCTGGGAGATCTCCACCGCCGGCGACGGCGCCACCGCGATCGCCATCGCCCGGGACCATCCGCCCGACGTCGTCGTGCTCGACGTGATGCTGCCGGACATGAGCGGGCTGGAGGTGCTGGCCAAGCTGCGCCGGCAGATTCCTGGCCTGCCGCTGCTGCTGCTCACCGCGAAGGACTCGGTGGAGGACCGCATCGCCGGACTGACCGCCGGCGGGGACGACTACGTCACCAAACCGTTCAGCATCGAGGAGGTCGTGCTGCGGCTGCGCGCCCTGCTACGGCGCACCGGGGTCGCCACCGAGGCCGGCGGCGCCAAGATCGTCGTGGGTGATCTGGTACTCGACGAGGACAGCCATGAGGTGACCCGAGGCGGTGACCAGATCGTCCTGACCGCAACGGAATTCGAGCTGCTGCGGTTCATGATGCGCAACGCCAAACGGGTGCTGAGCAAGGCCCAGATCCTGGACCGGGTGTGGAGTTACGACTTCGGCGGCCGGTCCAACATCGTCGAGCTGTACGTGTCCTACCTTCGCAAGAAGATCGACAGCGGCCGCGAGCCGATGATCCACACGCTTCGTGGTGCCGGATATGTCCTCAAACCTGCGCGGTGAGCGGAGCGGGCTCTTTCTCCGCGCGCCACGCGGCTGGTCGCTGCGGACCCGGCTGATCGTCACCCAGCTGCTGCTGCTTGCGGCGGTGTGCGCGGGTATCGGGCTGGCGACCGAGTTCGCGCTGCAACGCTTCCTGACCAACCAGCTCGACGAGCAGGTGGTGGAGGCGGGCCGGCGGTCGGCGGTGTTCTTCGAGTTCGGTCCGCCGCCACCGCCCGGTATGGGACGGTCCGGGATGCGGCCGCCCGGCATGATGGCGCCCCCGGCGCCGGGGCAGGACCGGCGCGCCGGGATCAGTGACGAGGGGCCCGGACCCGCGTTCCTGAACGCGCCCGGTCAGGCGATCCACACCGTCGGGGCGGTGGTGGCCGCCGGTCAGGCCCGCGACGCGGGCGTCATCACCGCCGACGGCGCCCGCGACGAGGTATCCGCCGCGGCCGCAAGGCAATTGGCCGAGGTAGCGGTCGACGAACAGCCGCGGACCGTGGAACTCGACGGTCTGGGCCGCTACCGGGTGGTCGCCTTTCCCGCACACGTGCCGGGCGAGGCGGTCGTCACCGGTCTGCCGACCGCCGACGTCGACGACACCCTGTTCTGGGTGGCGCTGATCTTCTGTGCCGTCGGGGCCGCGGCACTGCTCGGGGCGGGCGCCGCGGGCGCGATCATCGTCCGCCGTCAACTCGCGCCGCTGGCAAGGGTTTCCGAAGCCGCACAGCAGGTCGCGGACCTGGAACTGGACCGCGGTGAGGTGCGGCTGCCGACGCCGATCGTCGACGTCGAGCCCGCCGCCGCGCACACCGAGGTCGGGCAACTCGGGGCTGCGCTGAACCGGATGCTCGACCGGATCGCCGGAGCGTTGTCGGCCCGGCACGCCAGCGAGACGCGGGTCCGTCAGTTCGTCGCCGACGCCAGCCACGAACTGCGCACACCGTTGGCCGCCATCCGCGGATACACCGAGCTGGCTCAGCGCAAGCAGGCGCAGCTGCCCGACGACGTCGCCCACGCGATGAACCGCGTCGAGTCGGAGACCGCACGCATGACCCAGCTCGTCGAGGACATGCTGCTGCTCGCGCGGTTGGACACCGGTCGGCCCCTGCAGCGCGACGTGGTGGACCTGACGCGGCTGGTGGTGGACGCGGTCAGCGATGCCCACGTCGCAGGCCCTGAGCACATCTGGGAGCTCGACCTGCCCGACACCCCCGTGACGATCACCGGCGACGAGGCCCGGTTGCGCCAGGTACTGGCCAACCTGCTGGCCAACGCGCGGGTGCACACGCCGGAGGGCACCGTGGTGACGACCTCGCTGGCCGTCGGAGCCGACGGGTCGGCGGTGCTGACGGTGCTCGACGACGGCCCCGGGATCCCGGCCCGGCTGCAGCCGGAGGTGTTCGAGCGTTTCGCCCGGGGCGACTCGTCACGCTCGCGCCGCGGCGGAAGCACGGGCCTGGGACTGGCCATCGTCGCCGCCGTCGTGCGCGTGCACGGCGGCACGATCGAGCTGCACAGTGTGCCGGGCAGAACGCAATTCGTCGTCACGCTGCCCGCCGATTCGCAGCCGGCGCACAGTCGCGGCCCATCCCAGGCCTGATCGTCGACGGCACCGTCGTCGACGACCTCGGACCCCGGACGCCGGCACTTCTCACAGCCGGCGCATAGCTGCAGCCCACGGTGGGCACACGTTGGCGAACCAGCATGGCTCCTATGACCGATACCGTCCTGGAGCCCGCGCGCGCGGACCGTCCGTTCGCGGCCCGGCCGAACGCCGCCGTGGCCGCCCGCGCGGCGGGGGTGCCGGTGCTCGACGTCGTGGTTCCCGTCTACAACGAGCAGGCCGCGCTCGCCGAATCGGTGCACCGACTGCACCGCTACCTGCGTGACTGCGTGCCGTTCCCGGCGCGGATCACGATCGCCGACAACGCCAGCGTCGACGACACCCCGCGCATCGCCGCCGCGCTCGCGGCGGAGTTGCCCGGCGTGCGTGTGGTGCGCCTGCAGGAGAAGGGCCGCGGACGCGCGCTGCATCGCGTGTGGGCGGAGTCGGACGCTGCGGTGCTCGTCTACATGGACGTCGACCTGTCGACCGACCTGGCCGCGTTGGCGCCGCTGGTGGCACCGCTGATCTCCGGGCATTCCGATCTGGCGATCGGCACCCGGCTGGCGCGCGGGTCCCGGGTGCGGCGCGGACCGAAACGCGAGATCATCTCCCGCTGCTACAACCTGATCCTGAAGTCGACTCTGGCAGCTGGCTTCTCGGACGCCCAGTGCGGTTTCAAGGCGATCCGTGCCGACGTCGCCGCGCAGCTGTTGCCCTATGTCGAGGACACCGGATGGTTCTTCGACACCGAGCTGTTGGTGCTGGCCGAACGCAGCGGGCTGCGCATCCACGAGGTCCCCGTCGACTGGGTCGACGACCCCGACAGCCGGGTCGACATCGTGGCCACCGCCGCCGCGGATCTGCGGGGCATCGGCCGGCTGCTGCGAGGCCTGGCCACCGGCGCCATTCCGGTCAACGCCATCGCCGCGCAGTTGGGTGACTCACGGCGCGCGGCCGCACCGGGCTCGCTGCTGCGGCAGGTGGTGCGGTTCGGCAGCATCGGGGTGGCGTCCACCGCCGCCTACATCCTGTTGTTCATGCTGTTGCAGGGCTGGGCCGGCGCGCAGCTGGCCAACCTGATCGCGTTGCTGCTCACCGCGGTCGGCAACACCGCGGCCAACCGGCGTTTCACGTTCGGCATCGGCGGCCGGGCGCGTCTGGCCAGGAACCACGTCGAGGGGCTGCTCGTCTTCGGTATCGCGCTCGCGATCACCAGCGGCGCCCTCGGGCTGTTGCACGCCACCACCGAAACGCCGAACCACATGGTCGAACTGGCCGTGCTCGTGGCTGCCAACCTGGTCGCCACGGTGGCACGCTTCGTTCTGCTGCGCGGCTGGGTGTTCCATCCCCGCCGCACC
>NZ_BCRS01000080.1 GCF_001552715.1 Mycolicibacterium vaccae NBRC 14118 = CIP 105934
GGCGCGGCAGCTGCTCGACGGCCGGTCGCTGTGGACGGCCGGCGTCGCGGGCCTGGGTCTGGCGCTGCCGTCGGTGGACTACCTGGCCGCGCTCGCCCTGATCGTCGCGTCCGGCGCGGCCGCCGGGGTGCAGTTCGGCGCGCTGATCCTGTTCAACGTGGTCGCATTCGCGCTCGTGGAGATTCCGTTGCTGTGCTACCTGGTGGCTCCGGAGCGCACCCGCGCGGCGCTGTCGGGGCTGTACGAGTGGGTGCGGGCGCAGGGCCGCCGCGGGGTGTCGCTGCTGCTGGCCGCGGTGGGCTGCGTGCTGCTCGCGGTCGGGTTCGCCGGGCTGTAGCGGGCGGGTTACGGCGGGTTGTTCAGCACGTACTGCAACCCGGAAAGCAACTGCGACACCGGGTCCGCCTCACCGCCGAACGCGGCCTGGGTGGCGGGCGCGGTGACCTCGGCAGGGTCGTAGCCGTTCACCGGGTCGACGGTGATCGGCGCGGTCAGCGGGTCGTCGTGGCGCGAGTAGCCGGCGTCCACATACGGTTTGAGCACCCGGTCGAGCTCGATCAGCGTCTCTTGGTCCACCCCGAGGTACTTGAACGGCAGCACCAGCGGCAGGTGCTCCTCGGGGATCAGGTACGTCGTGGTCTTCGCGCCCCTGGAGTTGACGGTGGTCCGGATGTTCTGCGGCGGCACCATGCTCGGCTCGGTGAACGCCACCGCGGTGTGGCCGGTGGCCAGACCCACGATCGCGTTGGCGACCGAGATCCAATTGTCCGGCCGGTCCGGCCAGTCGGCGATGCTGTCGTAGGCCGAGACGAACTGGTAGGTGTCGTACTGACTTTCGACCGGCGGCGGGATCCGGTAGTCCAGCGACGGGACGACGCTGCCGACCGGGAACACCTGGGTCAGAAAGCTCTCGCCGAACGCGTGCCGGGCCACCGGGTCGCCGTACATCGCGAAGCTCAGCTGGTCCGGCGGCGGGGCGGCCGGGTCGTAGGCCAGCCGGGCCTGAACGTCGTTGAGCACCATCGCGCCCTCGGACAGGCCGATCGCGGTGCCGGGGCCACCCTCCCGGATCGCCTTGATGGTGTCGGGTGAGCCGACGTCGACCGACTCGCCGACGCTGGGTCCGTCGATGCCCAGGCCGGGGAACGAGTCGTCGAGCCTGCCGATGCCCGGGAACAGCCGTTCCAGGGTGTGGCCCTGGACCTGCCCGGCCGGGTAGTCGACGATCTGCCGGTCCAGCCCCGGGAACCAGTCCGCGCCGGTGCGCATGATGTATTCGTCGTACGGGATGCCGAGCACGTGCGCGCCGCCGAGCGCGTAGGCACGGCCCGGCGTGCCGATCGGCGGACCGTCGGTGTTGGCCGGGGGTACGGGCGGGACGGGCGGTGCGATGTCGTCGGCGGCGGCGACGCCGAACCCGAGACAGCCCGCGGCGCCCAGTGTCGTCAGCGCAGTGCCGAACGCGACCAGCCGCTTCATGCTCTCCCCTGCCCGCTCGACTGCACTGCTGCGAACCTTACCCGTTCGGTCGCCCGCCGGAGTGAAACCCGAACCCGCGCACCGGTAGCGGTCGCGGTGGGGATACTCAGGCGTCCAGCCGGTCGAACTGGTCCTGCCGGTACTGCTCGGCGCACGCGGCGCGGCGGATCTTGCCGCTCGTCGTGGTCGGGATCGACCCCGACGGCACCAGCACCAGATCGGCGACACTCAAGCCGTGCGCGTTGGAGATCGCCGCGGTGACCTCGCTCTTGACCTCGCCGAGCCGGCGCGTCGCGTGCTCGTCGGGCGCCCCCGGCGGTTTCAGTTCGATCACCGTGACCAACTCCTCGGTGCTGCGCACCGGCACCGCGATCGCGGCCACCCGGCCGCGCGTGATCGCCTGCACCGTGGCCTCGATGTCCTCGGGGTAGTGGTTGCGTCCACGGATGATCAGCAGGTCCTTGATCCGGCCGACGATGAACAGGCCGCCGTCGTGCACGAAGCCCAGATCCCCGGTGCGCAGCCAGGGCCCGGCCGCGGTGCCGGGTGACGGCTCGACCAGCGTCGCGCCGAAAGTCTCCTGTTCGCCAGGTGATTTGCGCCAGTAGCCGTCGGCGACGTTGTCGCCGTGCACCCAGATCTCGCCGATCGAGTCGGGCGGGCACTCACGGCAGGTGACGGTGTCGACGATCCGCAGCGACGGAGCGTCGGGCACCCGGTACTTGACCAGCGCGGTGACCGTCCCGGCGGCCGCGCCCCGCGCGGGTGCGCACGGCCGGACCCGGCCCTGCCCCAGTTCGGCGGCGTCGAAGTAGGCCGCCGGCTCGGCCTCGCTCCAGGTGCTCGTCGCGACGAACACCGTCGCCTCGGCCAGCCCGTAGGCGGGCCGCATCATGTGATCGCGGAAGTTGAAGTGCGCGAAGCGATCCACGAAACGGTGCAGGGTCGCCGGGGCGACCCGCTCGGCGCCGCTGATGATGCCCACCACGTCGCCGAGGTCCAGTCCGGCCAGATCGTCGTCGCTGGTTTTCCGGGCGGCCAGGTCGAACGCGAAGTTCGGCGCCGACGACCACGCGTGCGGGTTCTCCGCCAGCGCACGCATCCACCGGGCCGGTCGCTCCAGGAACGCGACCGGGCTGGTCAGCTGCGCGCGCCGGCCGCACAGGATCGGCGCGCACACGCCCAGCACCAGACCCATGTCGTGGTAGAAGGGCAGCCACGACACCAGCGTCGCCTCCGGCGGCAGCGGGGACTCGGCGAAGAAGCTGCGCATCAACTGCTCGAAGTTCACCGTGAGATTGCGGTGCGAGATCATCACGCCGGTCGGCCTGCGGGTCGAGCCGGAGCTGTACTGCAGGTAGGCGATCTCCGGGATGTCCACCGGGGCAAGCGTTTCCGTGCCCGGCGCGTCCAAGTCGAGGGTGTCGATCGTGATCATCTGCGGCGTGGTGTCCAGCTGCGACCGGGCCAGGTGGTCCTCGACGTCCCCGGCGACCGCCGACGTGGTGAGCACGACGGCCGGTTCGGTGTCGGCGAGGATCGGGGCGAGCCGGTCCAGTCCGGAACCGCGGGGCGGCAACGGCAACGGCACCGCGACGAGCCCGGCCTGCATGGCGCCCAGGAACGCCAGGATGTACTCCAGGCCCTGCGGGGCCAGGATCACCGCGCGGTCACCGACGTTGCCGTGCTGCCGGATCCGCGCCGCCACGGCCATGGTCCGGCGGGCCAGTTGCGACCACGTCAGGCTCTCGGCGACGCCGGCCGGGTCGAGCAGGTAGTCGGTGAACGTGAACGCGGTGTCGTCGGGCCGCATCCCGGCACGGCCGTGCAGCATCGACAGGATGCTCGAGGAGGGGGGCGTCGACGAAGAGGAAGACGTCACGACGGGTCCGCGGCCGGCACGTGTCGTAGTTTCACACACCTCACCCATGAGCGCCGACCCGGTCCGGGCGGGGTTCGGTCACCTTCGACGGCCACCAGTTCGCGCGCCCGACCAGCGCGGCGATCGCCGGCACCGTGATGGTGCGGACGACGAAGGTGTCCAACAGGATTCCCACCCCGATCACGAAACCGCCCTGGATCACGATGCCGATGCTGGCGAACAGCAGCCCGGCCATCGACGCGGCGAAGATCAGGCCCGCGGCGGTGATCACCCCGCCGGTGGAACTCAGGGTGCGGATCACCCCGTACCGCACGCTGTGCGGAGACTCGTCGCGCAGCCGGGACACGAACAGCATGTTGTAGTCGGCGCCGACCGCGACCAGCACCACGAACGCCAACGGCGGCACGCTCCAGTGCAATTCCTGGCCGAGCAGCATCTGGAACACCAACACCCCGATGCCGATCGCGGCGAAGTAGGACAGCACCACCGAACCGACGAGGTACAGCGGGGCGATCACCGACCTCAGCAGCAGCGCCAGCGTCAACAGCACCACGATGAGCGTGACGATGATGATGAACCGGATGTCGCGTTCGTAGTAGTCGCGGGTGTCGCGCAGCGAGGCCGGGAACCCGCCCATCGAAATCGTCGCCTCGGCCAGCGTGGTGTTCGGCTGGGCCCCTTCGGCGATGTCGGCGATGGTGTTGACCTGGTCCATCGCCTCGGGGCTGAACGGGTTCAGCTTGGTCTGCACCAGGTACCGCACGGAGTGGCCGTCCGGCGAGATGAACGCCTCGGCGGCCTTCTGGAACTCGACTGCGCCCAGCACCTCGGCCGGGATGTTGAACCCGGCCATCGACGACGCCGCCGCGTCGTTGCGCATGGTCAACAGGAACGTCGAGGCCTGGTCGAGCCCGGCGGCCATCACCTTGATCTGCTCGACGAGTTCGTCGACCCCGCCCGCGACCTGGCGGCTGCCGCCGGCCAGCCGGTCGGCGCCCTGCCGGACATCACGCAGACCGGCCTGCGCACCGCCCGGGGAATCCAGGCCCAGGTCGTCGACGGCCTTGACGATGTCGGTCACCGCCGCGTTCAACGTCTTCACCGTCTGGTTCAGCGACTGCGTGTCGTTGACCCCCTCCAGGTCGCCGGCCAGGGTGTTGATCCGCTCCAGCCGTCCGTCCTCGCGCGCGTCCATCAGCCGCTCGAACTGCATCCGGGTGTTCACGCAGGACGGGTTCGCGTCGCAGACCGCGTTGCCGTGCAATGCCGTCAGGACCGGGCCGATCCAGCCGAACATGTCCCGGACCGCGCGAAAGTTGATGCCCATCGACAGGCCGAGCTCGTTGACGCTCTGCACCAGCTTGGCCGCGGTCTCGACGTCGCGCACCAGTCTGTCTCCGCCGTACTCGACGCGCACCCTGGTGACCGCGTCGAGCAGGGTCTGCAGACTCGGCGCGATCTCGTTGACCTTGACGCGCACGTCGCCGAGCGTGTCGGCCAGGGTCGTGGCGCCGTCGGCGAGCGTGTCCAGATCCTCGGTGCGCTCGCCGATCTGGGCGGACCCGGCGGCCAACCGGTCACCGACGATGCCGGCCTGGAAGGTGGCCCGGAACTCCGCGGGCACCTCGCCCAGCGGCCTGGTCACCCCGCTGACCAGTGCGATGTCCGGAAGCTGCGCGATGCGCGAGGCCATCTGCTCCAGATCCGCCAGTGCCTGCGGGCTGCGCAGGTCGCGCGGCGACTGCACCAGGATGTACTGCGGGATCGACTGGCTGATGGGGAAATGCCGCTCCAGCGCGGCATAACCCACCGAACTCGGCGCCGACGCCGAGACGGCCTTGCGGTCGTCGTAGTTGAACTGCGCGAAGATCGCGCAGCCGGCCAGCAGCAGCAGCACCAGCACGCTGGCCACCAGATGGGGCACCGGCCGGCGCACGATGCGGATGCCCGACCGCCGCCAGAACCGGGAGGTCAGTTCGCGGCGCGGCTTGACCCAGCCGCGCGGTCCCGCGAGCACCAGGATCGCGGGCAGCAGCGTCATCCCGGCCAGGTAGGCGACGCCGATGCCGATCGCCGCGGACACCCCGATCGTCTTGAACACGCCCATCTCGGCGAAGTTCATGACGAGGAACGTGATGCCCACGGTGGCCGCGGACGCGGTGATGACCTTGCCGATCGAGATGATCGCCGACTTCACCGCCCGGTCGAAGTCCGCGCCTGCGCGGAGATAGTCGTGGTAGCGGCTGATCATGAACACCGCGTAATCGGTTCCGGCACCGGCCATGATCGCGCTGAGGAACACGATGGACTGGTTGGAGACACCCGCGCCGGTCAGCTGCGAGTAGGCGGCCACCACACCCTGGGCGATGAGCAGCCCCGAGCCGATGGTGACCAGCGGCAGCAGCATGGTCACCGCGCTGCGGTAGACCAGCAGCAGCACGCCGAGCACCAGCACCGCGATCGCGATCTCGATGGGCAGGCGGTCCTGCTCACCGGCGACGGTGAGGTCGGCGACGGTGGCCGCCGGCCCGGTCAGATACACCTGCAGCGGCCCGTCGCCGACGTTGTGCTTGACGACGTCGGCGACCCGGTTGAAGGAGTCGAAGGCCCGCGGAGTGCCCAGCTCGCCCTCCAGGCTGACCGGTAGCACCCAGGTGGTCTTGTCCTCGCTGGTCAGGAACTGCCGTAGCTGCGGGGTGCTGACGAAGTCCTGCACCGACACCACGTCGGTGACGTTGTCGCGCAACGCGTCCACCACGTCGCGGTAGGTCACCTCGTCGGCCGGCCGCAGACCGCCCTCGTTGATGAACGCGACGACGAGCAGGTTGTCCGACCCCGGTTCCTGGAACGCCTCGGCCATCCTGGTCGCCGTCACACTCGACGGCGCATCGGCGGGCAGGATGACCAGCGGATGCTTCTCCGCCATCTCGCCGAGGGACGGGAACGACAACGGAAGGGCGAGCGCCAGCGCCACCCAGACGCCGATCACCGCCCAGGGCCACCGCACCACCACATCGGCTAGCCGTCGCATATCGCCC
This sequence comes from Mycolicibacterium vaccae NBRC 14118 = CIP 105934, assembly GCF_001552715.1. Taxonomy (GTDB): domain Bacteria; phylum Actinomycetota; class Actinomycetes; order Mycobacteriales; family Mycobacteriaceae; genus Mycobacterium; species Mycobacterium vaccae. The sequence goes on from NZ_BCRS01000080.1 coordinate 6,400, forward strand.
TCACCCCCGCCGCCACGTTATGCGACGCGGCCCCAATTCCCGGTGTCGGCGACCTGTGCGGACACGGTCCTCATCGCCGACATGTAGCGGGCCACCGACTTTGCGGCGACCGGATTGTCCGGATGCATGATCGCCATCGCGGTGCCTTCGCCGTACCGGAAGATGTACACGGTGAGCTGATACGAGAACCGGCCGTCCGGATAGATGCCGATGTTGTTGGCCAGCCCCATGTCGGCGGCGGCGAGGATCGCGTTGAGCGGGGCGGCGCCGCCGTGCAGGAAGTTCGACACCGGGAAGTTCGGCTGCGGCCATTTCAGCCAGGGCGCCAGTTCCAGCACCCGGTAGTACGGCACCTTGGCCATGTTCAGGTTCGAGTCGAACGCGGTCTGCGCCGCCCCGGCGGCCTCGGCGAACGACGCCGCACCGATCGGGATGGTGATCGGGATCAGCCCGGTGAACCAGCCCTGGGTCATGAAATTGTCGCCGGCGGCGCGCGAATCCCGCGGTGTCAGGCCGTAGTACGTCAGCGCTCCGGTCAGCTCGTGCTCCACCTGGGCCATGCACGCGAACAGGCCGCCGACGAACCGGGTGCCCGCCGCGGCGCAGGCGGCGTCGAAACGTTCCGTCTGCGCGGTGTCCAGCAGCATCTCGGAGGCCATGTCGCTGCGCGTGGCCTCGTGCGGGTTGCCCAGCGGAAGCGGGAACTCGGGGAAGCCACCGCTGTTGTTCTCGGCGAAGTCGATCCAGGCCTGTACCTCCGGCGACTCCGCGGTCAGGGCCGCGGTGTGCGCGCGTTCGCGCACACAGAAGTCGTCGAAGCTGCCCGCGTCGGGAAGCATCAGCGCCTGCCCGCCTCCGCTCAGCGCCGAGTACATGCCGTTGGCCTCCAGCATCGTGGTGCCGATCAGCGTGGCGTCGCCGTGCACGTGGTCCATCGCGGCGAAGAAGGTGAAGTGGTCGTCGTTCTGGATGACCCCGAACGTGAAGCAACCCCACTCCAGCGGGCTCGGGATGTCCACCACGTGCGCGCGGATCTGCTCGACCGTCAGGGTGCCGTGGTCGACCGGCACGAACTCGATGTCGGCCGGGTCCTGCAGCGCGTGCCGGACGAACCCGCCGTCCTCGCCCTGGGCAAACCAGCTGCGGAAGGTGTCGTGCCGGCGAAGGTAGGCGTTCACCGCGTGATCCATCGCCGCGACGTCGCAGTGACCGGGCACCTCGCAGCTGGCGATGATCTGCCGGGAGAAGGTCAGACCTGCGGCGGTCCGCTCGCAGAAATTGCGGAGATGCTGGCCCTGCATGTAGCTGACCGGAACCGGGCTGAGCGGCGCCCGGCGCGCCTTGTCGACCGCCTCCGCCGTCGGATGCCACGACGTCACCGCGCCCGGGCTGAGCGACCATTCGTCAAGTGCGCCAACCGTGATCTTGCCGATGCGCAAAACCTGACCCTCCGAACTTCTCCGCCGTACCGCTCCCGGGAGGGCGGCATCGGCCATTGCCGGAACAACATATCCCGGGACGGGCCGCTGTTGCCGCGCGTCGCCGATATCCCCTGCCGGCAACACCACACGCAGCGGTGCCCCGTGCCATAGTGTCCGTCGGGGGAAGTGGATCATCAGGCGCGACAGTTGTCCCGCGGGGTCACGTCCCCGTCGAGGCAAGGAGGTCACCGCATGGGATCCGGCGAGCAACCGAACGGACCGGCCCCGCGGTTCGCGATCATCGGCTATGCCGCACGGTTCCCGGGCGCTCCGGATGCCGACAGCTACTGGGAGGTGCTGCGCGAGGGCCGCGACGCGATCTCCGAGGTGCCCGCCGACCGGTGGGACGTCGACGATTTCTTCGACCCGGAACCGGGGGTGCCCGGCAAGGTGGTCACCCGCCGCGCCGGATTCGTCGACGACGTGAGCGGCTTCGACGCGCCGTTCTTCGGCATGTCGACCCGCGAGGTCCGATTGATGGACCCGCAGCACCGCCTGCTGCTGGAGACGGCGTGGCGCGCCGTGGAGCATTCCGGCACCTCGCCGACCTCGCTGGCCAACAGCAACACCGGCGTCTTCGTCGGCCTGGCCACCCACGACTACCTCGGGATGGCGTCCGACGAGCTGACCTATCCCGAGATCGAGGCCTACATGGCCATCGGGACGTCCAGCGCGGCCGCGGCGGGCCGGATCAGTTACCGGCTGGGCCTGCAGGGCCCCGCGGTCGCCGTGGACACCGCGTGCAGCTCGTCGCTGGTGGCCATCCACCAGGCGTGTCAGGCGCTGCAACTGGGCGAGTGCGACATGGCGCTGGCCGGCGGCGCCAACGTGCTGCTCACCCCGGCGACGATGATCACGTTCTCCAGCGCGCACATGCTCGCACCGGACGGGCGGTGCAAGACGTTCGACGCGGCCGCCGACGGCTACGTGCGCGGTGAGGGATGCGGTGTCATCGTGATCAAGCGGCTCGAGGACGCGGTCGCCGACGGAGACCGGATCCGGGCCGTGATCCGCGGCAGCGCGGTCAACCAGGACGGCGCGTCGGGTGGGTTGACGGTACCCAACGGTGTTGCCCAGCAGCAGGTTATCGCCGATGCGCTGCGCCGGGCCGGTGTCGAACCAGCCGACGTCGGTTACCTGGAGGCGCACGGCACCGGGACCTCGCTGGGCGACCCGATCGAGGTTCAGGCCGCGGGCGCGGTGCTCGGCGCCGGACGCGAACCCGGACGGCCGCTGCTGATCGGCTCGGCCAAGACGAACATCGGGCACCTGGAGGCGGCGGCCGGTATCGCCGGCGTGCTCAAGGTGGTGCTCGCGCTCGAACACGCGACGCTGCCCAAACACCTCAACTTCGAGAAGCCGTCGCCGCACATCCCGTGGGACCGGCTCGCGGTGCAGGTGGTCGAGGAGACGACGCCCTGGGAGCGCACCGACAGGCCCCGCATCGCCGGCGTCAGCTCGTTCGGGTTCGCCGGGACCAACGCGCACGTCATCCTCGAAGAGGCACCCGATTATCCCGCGGCGCCCACGGGCCAGCCGGGACCGGCGGGGCGGTTCGAGCTCCTGCCGCTGTCGGCGCGCACGCCCGCCGCACTGACGCAGCTGGCCGGCCGGTACCGCGACTGGCTGCACGCCCACCCCGAGGCCACCCTGGCCGACGTGTGTCTGACCGCAGGCGCGGCCCGGGCCCACCTCGAGCACCGCGCTGCGGTGGTCGCCGACACCCGGGAATCGGCGGTCGAGCTGCTCGGGGCGCTGGCCGACGACCGCCCGGCCCCCGGCCTGGTCCGCGGCGAATCCTACGAGGCGCCCAAGACCGCGTGGCTGTTCACCGGTCAGGGCAGCCAGTATCCCGGCATGGCCCGCGAGCTGTTCGACACCGAGCCCGTGTTCGCCGACACTGTGCGCCGGTGCGCCGACGCGATCGCCGACGTGCTCGAAAAGCCGCTGCTGGACGTGATATTCGACGTCGACGGCCCGGACGCCGACGAGACCCTGCGGCAGACCGCGTACGCACAGCCCGCGCTGTTCGCCGTGGAGATGGGCCTGGCCCGGTTGTGGCAGTCCTGGGGTTTCGAACCCGACGTGGTGCTCGGCCACAGCGTCGGCCAGTACTCCGCGGCGTGCGTCGCGGGGGTGTTCAGCCTCACCGACGGGGCCCGGCTGATGGCCGAGCGCGGCCGGCTGTTCGGCAGCCTGCCTGCGGGCGGGCGGATGGTCGCGGTGTTCACCGCCGCCGAACGGGCCGAAGCGGTCGCCGACGACTTCCCGAGCCTGTCGGTCGCCGCCTACAACGGCACCAACACCGTATTGTCCGGTCCGGCAGCCGATCTGGAGCGCGCAGTGACGGTGCTCGCGGCCGACGGCGTGCGCTGCGACTGGCTGGACACCAGCCACGCGTTCCACTCGGCGCTGCTGGACCCGATCCTCGACGAATTCGAGGCCTACGCACAGCAGTTCACGTTCGCCGCCCCGCAACGGATCCTGGTCGACAACCGCACCGGCGCCGCACTGGGCCGCAGCGTGAAGCTCGACGGCCCCTACTGGCGCAGGCACGCCCGCCAACCGGTGGAGTTCGCCAAGAGCGTGCAGACCCTGGCCCAGTTGAACTGCAAGCTGCTGCTGGAGATCGGGCCCCGTCCGGTGCTGACCGCCGCCGCACTCGGGGCGTGGCCCGGCCCGGCCGACACCCCCCGGGTGGTCGCCTCGCTGCGCCGCAACATCGCCGACCACCGCCAGATCACCGAGGCGCTCGCCGACGCGTACGTGCTGGGCCACGTCCCGGATTTCACCGCGCTGCGGCGGACGCACGCACGCAAGCTCGACCTGCCGACCTACCCGTTCGAGCACCGCCAGTACTGGTTCTCCGACCACCGCGACCGTAGCGCGTCGCCACAGCCGGCGGCCGCCCGCACCGAGGCCGTCCGACTCCTGGAGGACGGCCGGATCGAAGAGCTCGCCACGCTGCTGGACGGCCCGGGGCTCGACGCGAACACCCTGGACGTGTTGAACAGGCTTGCTGCACAACACAATCAGCAGCGCGCCGGCCAGTCGGTGGCCGGTGACCGCTACCAGATCCGATGGGAGCAGAGCGCTGCCACACCCGCCCGGTCCGCCACCGGCTGGATCGTGGTCGGCGACGACAGCGATGCGGTGCGCCCGCTGCTCGACGTGCTGTCCGCCCACGGGCACCGCCACCAGATGGTCGGGCTGCCGATGTCGGAGGCGGACGAGATCAAACTCGCCGACGCGCTGCGCGCCGCGGCCACCGACGATCCGGAGCTGCGCATCCTGCACGTCGCCGCGCTGGACTCCGACACCGCGCCGTCGATGCGGTCGCTGCTGCGGATGCAGCACCGCATCCTGGGCGGCACCCGCAGGCTGTTCCGCGCCGCGGCCGCCGCACAACTGCGCACCCCGATCTGGCTGGTGACGCGGGGCGCGCAGCGTGTCGTCGACTCCGACACCGTCGCACCGGATCAGAGCGCGCTGTGGGGATTCGGCCGGGCCGCGGCGCTGGAACTCCCGCACCTGTGGGGCGGGCTGGTTGATCTGGCCGGATGCACCACCGAGGAATGGACCGGACTGCTCGACCGACTGGCCGCGCCGGACTCGGCGGTCCGGGAAGACCAGATGGCGCTGCGCGACCGGACCGTCTACGTGCCGCGACTGGTCCGCCGGACCGGGACGCCGAACCTGACTCCGCTGCAATTGCGCAGCGATGCCACGTATCTGGTGACCGGTGGGCTCGGTGCGATCGGGCTGGAGATCGCCGGCCACCTGGCTGCCCACGGTGCCAGGCACCTGGTGCTCACCAGTCGGCGCGCCCCCGGCCAGGCAGCCCAGCAGCGCATCGACGCGCTGCGGGAACAGCACAGTTGCGAGATCCGGGTCTCGGCCACCGACGTCGCCGACGCCCACGCCGTGGCCCGGCTGCTGGCCGAGGTGGCCGCGGAGCTGCCGCCGTTGGCCGGCATCGTGCATGCCGCCGGCGAGATCGGCACCACCGCACTGGCCGAGGTCGACGACGCCGAGGTGGACCGCGTCTTCGCCGGAAAGGTCTGGGGCGCCTGGCATCTGAGCGAGGCAGCGGCCGAGCTGCCACTGGACTTCTTCATCAGCACCTCCTCGATCGCGTCGGTGTGGGGCGGGTACGGCCAGAGCTCCTACGGCGCGGCGAACGCGTTCCTCGACGGAATGTGCTGGCGCCTGCGCGAACTGGGCATCCAGGGATTCAGCGTCAACTTCGGTCCGTGGTCGGCGGGGATGGCCGACGCGCAGTCCCGGGACCGGCTGGCCCAGCGCGGCATCCGGACGCTGTCGCCGGCCGACGCGCTGGCCGGGCTCGCCGACGCGACCACCTCGGCCGACACCGCCCAGACGGTGGTGGCGCGCATCGACTGGGCCCGGTTCCTGCCGCTCTACCAGCAGACGGGACGGCGCGGGCTGCTGGCCGAACTCGACCGCGAGGTGCCCGACACCTCTGCCGCCCCCACCCCGTCCGGCACGACCCCGCTGGTCGACCGGCTCACCGAAGCCCCTGTCCAACAACGCCGGAAACTGCTGACCGACTACCTGCGCGACGCGGTCGCCGAGATCACCCGCGTCGACACAGCCGAAATCCGTGAGGACGCCGGGTTCTTCGACCTCGGCATGGACTCGCTGATGGCCGTCGAGCTGCGCCGGCGGATCGAACAGGGGGTAGGCAAGGAGATTCCCGCCACGCTGGCGATGGATCATCCCCGGCTGTCCGATGTGGCCGACTACCTCCTGGGTGAGGTGCTCGGGCTGGCCGAGCAGGCCGCCCCCGCACGCCCGACGGTGTCGGTGATGACCCGCACCGACGATCCGATCGCGATCGTCGCGGTGTCCTGCCGGTTCCCCGGTGCGCCCGACCCGGAAGCCTTCTGGGAGGTGCTGGCCGGTGGTGTCGACACGATCAGGGAGGTGCCCGAGGACCGGTTCGACATCGACGAGTTCTACGATCCCGACCCCGACGCGCCGGGCAAGACCTACACCCGCTTCGGCGGATTCCTGGACGGCATCGACGGTTTCGACCCCGAGTTCTTCGGCATCTCCCCGCGCGAGGCGGTCTGGATCGAGCCGCAGCAGCGGCTGATGCTCGAAACCGTCTGGGAGGGCCTGGAGAGGGCGGGGTACGCACCGGCCACGCTGCGCGGCAGCCGGACCGGCGTGTTCGTCGGCGTGGCCGCCAACGAGTACGCGCACCTGCTGTCGTCGGAGTCGATCGACAAGATCGAGCCGCACTTCATCACCGGCAATGCGCTCAACGCGATCTCCGGCCGGGTCGCGTTCGCGCTGGGCCTGGAGGGCCCGGCGGTGGCCGTGGACACCGCGTGCAGTTCGGCGCTGGTGTCGGTGCACCAGGCGTGTCAGGCGCTGCAGTCCGGTGACTGTGACATGGCGCTGGCCGGCGGGGTGAACGTGCTGCTGAGCCCGGTGACGGTGGTCGCCGCCTCCCGCGCCCGGATGCTGTCCCCGGTCGGGCGGTGCAAGACCTTCGACGCGTCCGCCGACGGCTACGTCCGCAGCGAAGGCTGCGGCATCCTGGTGCTCAAGCGGTTGAGCGACGCCGAACGCGACGGCGACCGGATCTGTGCGGTCATCCCGGCCAGCGCGGTCAACCAGGACGGCGCCTCCAGCGGCCTGACCGTCCCCAACGGCGGTGCGCAGCAACGGCTCATCGGCACCGCGCTGGCCCGTGCCGGGCTGACCGGCGGCGACGTCGACTACCTGGAGGCGCACGGCACCGGCACCCCGCTGGGCGACCCGATCGAGGTCCAGGCCGCCGCGGCCGCCTACGGAGGCTCCCGCGACGCCGACCGGCCGCTACTGATGGGTTCGGTCAAGAGCAACATCGGCCACCTCGAATCCGCCTCCGGCGCAGCCGGTCTGATCAAGGTGGTGCTGTCCCTGCAGCACGGGATGCTGCCCAAGAGCCTGCACTTCGAGAACCCGTCACCGCACATCCCGTGGGACTCTCTGCCGGTGCGGGTCGTCGACGAGGCAAGGCCGTGGCACCGCGACGGGCGCCCGCGGCGGGCCGGTGTCAGCTCCTTCGGGTTCACCGGCACGAACGCGCACGTGATCGTCGAGGAGGCGCCGGCGCGGCCCGCGCCCGTCACCGACGGGGACGCCGGCACCGAACCGGGCACTGGTGAGCAGCCGGTGCACGTGCTGCCGCTGTCGGCGCGGTCACCGGAAGCGTTGGTGGCGCTCGCGCAGCGCTACCAGGACTGGTTGACCGCCCGGCCCGAGGCCGACCTGGCCCAGGTGTGCCTGACCGCGGGCGCCGGCCGCTCGCACTTAGAGCACCGCGCCGCGCTGGTGGTGGATTCGGTCGACTCGGCCCGCCAGGGCCTGGCCGAGCTCGCCGAGAACCGGTTGCGGCCCGGCGTGCTGCGCGGCGACCAGGTGAACCGTCCCACCACGGCGTGGCTGTTCACCGGACAGGGCAGCCAGTACCCGGGGATGGCGCGCGAATTGTTCGCCACCGAACCGGTTTTCGCCGAGACGGTGACGCGGTGCGCCGAGGCCGTCGAGGACCTGCTTCCGCTGCCGCTGACCGAGGTCGTCTTCGCCACCGACCGCGAGACCGCGGGCAAGGCCGGAGAACGTCTGCGGCACACCGGGTTCGCCCAGCCGGCACTGTTCGCCGTCGAGATGGGCCTGGCACGGCTGTGGCAGTCGTGGGGCGTCGAGCCCGACGTGGTCCTCGGCCACAGCGTGGGTCAGTACGCCGCGGCGTGCGTGGCCGGGGTGTTCGGCCTCGAAGACGGCGCCCGGCTGATGGCCGAGCGCGGCCGGATGTTCGGCAGTCTCCCCGAGGGCGGCCGGATGGTGGCGGTGTTCACCGACGCCAAACTCGTCGAACAACTCGCCGCCGACCAGCCGCGGGTCTCGGTGGCCGCCTACAACGGACCCAACACCGTGCTGTCGGGTCCGGGCGAGGAGCTTGAAGCGCTCGTCGCCCGGTTCGCCGGAGACGGGATCCGCTGCACCTGGCTGGAGACCAGCCACGCCTTCCACTCCGAACTGCTCGATCCGGTGCTCGACGAGTTCGAGGCCTACGCCGGGCAGCTGGGGTACGCGCCGCCGGTCGTGCCGCTGGTGTGCAACCGCACCGGGGCGGTGCTGACCGCCCAGACCCCGCTCGACGCCGCGTACTGGCGCAAACATTCGCGCCAACCCGTGCAGTTTGCCGAGAGCGTCCGCACGGTGGCCGCGCTCGGTTGCACGGTGCTGATGGAAATCGGGCCGCAGCCGGTGCTCACGGGGGCCGCGGTGCAGGTCTGGCCGGAACACCTGGCAGCCCCGCGGGCGATCGTGTCGCTCCGCAAGGGCATCGATGACCGGCGCCAGATCGCCGACGCGCTGGCCGGGGCCTACGTCGGCGGCCACCGGCCCGACTTCGCCGCGCTGCACGCCCACCCGGGAAGCCGGTTGGTCCTGCCCACCTATCCGTTCCAGCGCCGCCGGTTCTGGCCCAAGACCTCCGGCATGGCGATGGACGGCGGGATGGGCTCGACCGGGCCCACCTCCGGCATCCTCGGCGGCGGCAAGGACCTGGCCTCCGGCGAGGTCGTCTACACCAGCAGGCTGTCCGTCAAGTCGCAGCCGTGGCTGGCCGACCACGTCATCTACGGCACCGTCGTGGTGCCCGGTGCGACGTACGCGGCGATGGCGCTGGCCGCGGTCGGTACCCCGGCGCACGCCGACGACGTCTTCTTCTACGAGCCGATCATCTTGCCCGAGAAGAGTTCCCGCGAAGTGCAGCTGACGCTGCGGCCGCTGTCCGAAGGCGGCTCGTGGAAGTTCCAGGTGCACAGCCGGCCCTACGGGGTGCGCGACGCCGAATGGGCGCTCAACGCCGAGGGCAGCGTGCTGTCCGGCGCCGGGGACGCCACGGCGGGCTCCGACGAGCCCGTCGACGAGGCGATCGAGCGGCTGGAGCGGATGCGTCCGCAGGACCTGTTCGAGACCTTCGCCGATCTGGAGCTGGTCTGGGGGCCGACCTGGTCGGGCTCGTTGAAGGCGCTGTGGCTCGGCGAGGGCGAGGCGATCGGCGACATCCTCGTCGGCGAGGAACTGGCCGAGCAGCTGGCCACCGAGCCCATGCACCCGGTGCTGATGGACTTGTGCACCGGCGTCGCGTTCCCCGCGTTCCCGGCGCTGCTTGCCGCCGAACAGGGCGTCAACGACCTGTTCCTGCCGCTGCGGTACGGGCAGGTGATGCTGGCGGACAAGATGCCGCGGCGGTTCTACTGCCGGGCACGCTGGCATGCCGCCCCGCTCGACAGCGAAACCCAGGTGTTCGACCTCGATTTCGTCGACCGGGACGGCCGCCTGCTCGGCGGCATCCGCGAGTTCACCGTCAAACGCGCTCCCCGGGAGGCGCTGCTGCGCGGTCTCGGCGGGGACGCCACCCGGCTGCTCTACACGCTGGGCTGGCACGAGGTTCCGGTTGGCGACGACGCAGCGGCGACGCCCGGCGGCACCTGGCTGGTCGCCGGGTTCGACGAGCTGGCTGCCGTCCTGCCCGGCGCGATCCCGGCGCAGCACGGCGACACCGAACCGCTCGGAGCCGTGCTGGCCGACGCGCACGACCGGGGGGTGCCGTTCGCCGGTGTCGTCTGGCGCGCCGACGCGCGCGGCACCTCGGATGCCGAGGTCGCCGTTCGGATCGAGGCCGAGATCGCCCACCTGCTCAGCGCCGTGCACACCGTCCAGGGCGGCTCGGTGAAGCTGCCGGGCGGACTGTGGATCGTCACCGACCGGGGCGTGGCCTGTGAATCCGGCGAGCCGGTCGACCCGGTGCAGGCGGCGCTGTGGGGCTTCGGCCGGACCGCCGCCAACGAGGAGCCCGGGCTGGGCTGCCGGCTGGTGGACTGTGACGACTCACCGGAGGCGGCGCGCATGCTGGCCGGGCTGCTGGCCGCGCCGCCCGACGAGCCGGAAGTCGCACTGCGCCAAGGCAAGATGCTGGCCTCCCGGTTACTGCCGTGGGCGCGCAGCGGGCACCTGACCGTGCCGCGCTCGGCCGACTTCGCGCTGGCGCCCACCGAACGCGGCGCCATCGACAACCTGCGGCTCACCGAGACAGAGGTGGCGCCACCGCCCGAGGGGTATGTGCAGGTCCGGGTGGAGGCCGCGGGCCTGAACTTCCGCGACGTGCTCAACGTCCTGGGCCTGTACCCGGGCGATCCCGGGCCGATCGGCGGCGACTTCGCCGGCACGGTGACGCATCTGGGCGCCGGGGTGGCTGGACTCGATGTCGGGCAACGGGTTTACGGGTTCATGCAGGGTGCGTTCGCCAGCCGGTTCAACGTGCCGGCCCAGCTGCTGGCCCCGATCCCCGACGGGATCAGTGCGGTGGAGGCCGCGACCATCCCGGCCGCGGCGCTGACCACCCGGCTGGCGTTCGACTGGGCGCAGGTCAAACCCGGCGACCGGGTGCTCATCCACGCCGCCAGCGGCGGCGTCGGGCTGGCCGCCATCCAGATGGCCCAGCAGCACGGCGCGACGGTGTTCGCGACCGCGAGCACCTACAAGAGAGCGACGCTGCGCGCGATGGGTGTGCAGTACGTGTACGACTCGCGCACCACCGATTTCGCCGACCAGATCCTGGCCGACACCGACGGTGCGGGCGTGGACGTGGTGCTCAACAGCCTGACCAACGACGGGTTCGTCGACGCGACGGTGCGGGCGACCGCCCGCAACGGCCGGTTCGCCGAGATCGCCAAGCGCGACATCTGGACACCCGAGCAGATGGCGGCTGTCCGTCCCGACATCGCCTACGAGATCGTCGCGCTGGACGTCACCACGCTGCAGGACCCGGAACGCATCCGCAGCCTGCTGACCGAGGTGTCCGACGGCCTCGGCCGGGGCGAGTGGAAGCCGCTGCCTGCCGAGGTCTACCCGCTCACCGAGGCCAGGGCCGCGTTCCGCCGCATGCAGCAGGCCCGCCACATCGGCAAGATCGTCTGCCAGATCCCCGAACCCCTGCAGCCGCGGGCCGACCGCAGCTACCTGATCACCGGCGGGATGGGCGCGATCGGTCTGCACACCGCGGCGTACCTGGCCCACCTCGGCGCCGGGGACATCGTGTTGACGGGCAGGCACGCCCCCGGCGCGGACACCCGGCAGGTGATCGACGAGATCACCGAGCGGCACAAGTGCCGCGTGCACGTGTTCACCGCCGACGTCGGCGACGAGGCCGAGGTCGCCGCGCTGCTGGAACGCATCCGCGCGGAGTTGCCGCCGCTGGCCGGGGTGGCACATCTGGCAGGCGTGCTCGACGACGCGCTGCTGTCCCAGCAGGACCTGGACCGGTTCCGGAAGACGCTCGCGCCCAAGGCATTCGGCGCCGATCATCTGGACCGCCTGACCCGCGACGACGACCTGGACTTCTTCCTGGTGTCCTCGTCGGTGTCCAGCCTGTTCGGCTCCCCGGGTCAGGCCAACTATGCGACGGCCAACGCGTTCCTCGACGGTCTGGTCGCCCGGCGCAGAGCGCAGGGCCTGCCCGCCACCGGGGTGAACTTCGGCCCGTGGGCCAGGGGCGGCATGGCCTCCTCGGAGGCGGCGACGGCCAACATCACCGCCCAGGGCCTGATCCCGCTGGAGCCGTCCGCAGCACTCGGCGCCCTCGCCGAGGTGGTCGCCAACGGCACCGGCCAGGCCGCCGTGATCAAGGCCAACTGGCAGCGCGCGGCCAAGGTGCTGGGCAGCTCGCGGCCGCCGATCCTGGACCTGGTGTTGCCGCGCCCCGAAGGGGAGATCACCGGCGACAGCGAGCTGCTGCGTCAGCTGCAGGAGATCCCGGTGGCTCAGCGTGCCGGGTTCGTGACCGAGTTCCTGCAGCGCGAGGTGCAGAACTTCCTGCGGCTGGCCCAACCGCCTGCGGCGTCGAGCCGCTTCCTGGACCTGGGCACGGACTCGTTGATGGCGATCGAGCTGCGCAACCGGCTGCACAGTCAGTTCGGTGGCGCGTTCACGATCAACGCCACCGCGGTCTTCGACTACCCGACCCTCGGCGGCCTGGCCGAGTACCTGGTGGGCCAGCTGCCCGACGCCGACAGCGACACCGCCCCCACCTCCGACGCCGAGGCCGACCCTGTGCCGGAGGAGGCTGTCTGAGACCTCGGGTGGCCGGGTAGCCTGCCGGACATGCGCGCTGCGTGAATCTCGCGGTGCGGCAGCTGAATTGACCGAGGAGCGGGCATGGCGAAATCAGTGTTCATCACGGGTGCGGCCACCGGGATCGGACGGGCGACGGCACTGTTGTTCGCCCAGCGCGGTTACCTGGTCGGCGGCTACGACATCGACGAGCACGGTCTGCAACTGCTGGCCGCCGACATCGCCGCGGTCGGCGGCAGGTCGGCCGTCGGGCATCTCGACGTCACCGACGCCGACGAGGTCGCGCAGCGGCTCGCCGAGTTCGTCGACGCCGCGGGCGGACGGCTCGACGTGCTGATCAACAACGCGGGGCTGCTGCACGCCGGGCGCTTCGCGGAGATCCCGCTGGCCGCGCATCAGCGGGAGATCGACGTGAACGTCAAGGGTGTGGTCAACGGTCTGCACACCGCGTTCCCGTACCTGAAGAAGACCCCCGGGGCGGTCGTGGTGAACCTGTCGTCGGCGTCGGCGATCTACGGGCAGGCCGAGCTCGCCGACTACAGCGCCACCAAGTTCTTCGTCCGGGCGATCACCGAGGCCCTCGACCTGGAGTGGGCCCGCGACGGGATCCGCGTCATCGACATGTGGCCGCTGTACGTCAACACCGCGATGACCAAGGACATCAAGACCGGGACCACGCAGTCGCTCGGCATCCGGCTGACCGCGCAGGACATCGCGAACGACATCGTCGCCGCCGTCGACGCCGCATGGCCGCGGCGCCTGGTGCACCAGGTCCACTTCCCGGTCGGCGCGCAGGCCAAGGCCCTGGCGCTCGGCTCCCGCTTCTGTCCCGGCTGGCTGACCCGGATGGTGAACAAGGCCCTGGCCGGCAGCTAGGTCCAGCGGGTGGCTTCCACCTCCGGCGGCAGCGGCGGGTGCAGCGGCACGTCGAGCCCGTCGTAGACACCGGGTTTCTGGTCGGCCAGCCAGCTGATCGCGCCGAGCAGCCGGTTGGCGGCGGTGGTGTTGCCGCCGTCGGCGCGGGTGCCGCCCGGCACGTCGGCGCGGGTCACGATCGTCAGCTGCGGGTCCCCGTCGACGATGACGCGGTGATCGCCGACCCCCTGATCGGGTTGGGGCCAGTGCGGTGCACAGCCCGGGTCGATGCGGGTGATGTGCTCGACGACGACGCGCTGCCGGCCGCCGGACCAGCCGACGACGCGGAGAAAGAAGGCGCCCTGCGTGCCCTTCTCGAAGCGGCCCATCACGGTGTCGACGGACTCCTCGAGCGGCAGCCGCTCGACCTCCTCGGTGATCTCGTCGATCTCCAGGCCCAGGCCGCGGCCGATCAGCCGGATGTTGCCGCCCCAGACCATGGTCGGGACGGTCGGCAGCAGCATCATCGGGGTCTCGTCCATCGGGGCGCCGAATCCGCAGGAGACCCGCACCGCGTAGGGCTGGTCGTAGGTCGAGTAGTCGAAGATCTCCTGGCAGGTGATGGTGTCGATGCGGGTACACAGCCCGGCCGCGGTGACCGCGAGCGCATCGTTGGCCCAGCCCGGGTCGACACCGCTGACCAGCAGCGCGGCTCCGCCGTCGGCCGCGGCCGCGGTGAGCCGGTCCAGCCATTCCGGCGGGGCCGAGCGCGGGTCGTAGAGCGAGTACAGCGACGGGGTGACGACGTGGGCGCCCGCGCGCAGGCAGCGCTCGATGTCGGCGAGCGCCTCCTCGGGCCGGATGTCCCCGGAGGCCATGTAGGCGACAGCGTCGCAGCGCGACAGCACCGCGTCCACGTCGGTGCCGGCCACGACCCCGGTCGGCGCGGACAGGCCGGCGAAGGACGCGGCGTCCCGGCCGGCTTTGTCCTCGGAAGACGTCAGGACACCGGTCAGTTCGAGGCCGGGAAAGGCCGTGACGGACCGGATCGCGGTCGACCCCATGTTGCCTGTCCCCCATACCGCCACCGCGGTCGCCGCACGCATCTCGACACCCTAACGGGACCGATAGTGAGCATGATCACAGAGCGGAGAAATCGCAGCTCACGGGTGGGACGGTGAGCGTAAAGGCGCCCCGGCCAACCGCCCGGTTGGTGCAGCTCGGGAAATTGCCCACACTTGCCTTGCGTTGAAGTTACCGGGCGGTATAGTTTCACGCAGTTACTGGTGGGTAACTTAGCCGCAAGTACCCAACCGCAGGTGGCGTTCTCGACGAGGAGGAACCCGTGAGCCATTACAAGAGCAACGTTCGGGACCAGGTGTTCAACCTGTTCGAGGTGATGGGTGTCGACAAGACGCTCGGCCAGGGCAGCTACTCCGACCTGGACGCCGACACCGCCGCCGAGATGCTGGCCGAGATGGCCCGCCTCGCCGAGGGTCCGGTCGCCGCATCGTTCGAGGACGGGGACCGCAATCCGCCCGTCTTCAACCCCAAGACGCACACCGTGACGCTGCCGGAGTCGTTCAAGAAGTCCGTACGCGCCGTACTCGAAGGCGGCTGGGACAAGATCGGCGTCGACGAGGAGCTCGGCGGGACGCCGATGCCGCGCGCGCTGTTCTGGGCCATCCAGGAGCACATCCTGGGCGCCAACCCCGCCGTGTACATGTATGCGATGGGCGCCGGATTCGCCGACATCTTCTACCACCTCGGCACCGAGGAGCAGAAGAAGTGGGCCAAGCTCGCCGCCGACCGTGGCTGGGGCTCGACCATGGTGCTCACCGAGCCGGACGCCGGCTCCGACGTGGGCGCCGGACGCACCAAGGCCGTCCAGCAGCCCGACGGCACGTGGCACATCGACGGCGTGAAGCGGTTCATCACCTCCGCCGACTCCGATGACCTGTTCGAGAACATCATGCATCTGGTGCTGGCCCGCCCCGAGGGCGCAGGCCCGGGCACCAAGGGCCTGTCGCTGTTCTTCGTGCCGAAGTTCCACTTCGATCCCGAGACCGGCGAGCCCGGCGAGCGCAACGGCGTGTTCGTCACCAACGTCGAGCACAAGATGGGCCTGAAGATCTCGGCCACCTGCGAGCTGTCACTCGGCCAGCACGGCGTGCCGGCCGTGGGCTGGCTGGTCGGCGAGGTGCACGAGGGCATCGCGCAGATGTTCGACGTCATCGAGCAGGCCCGGATGATGGTGGGCACCAAGGCCATCGCCACCCTGTCCACCGGTTACCTGAACGCGCTGGAGTACGCCAAGGAGCGGGTCCAGGGCGCCGACATGACGCAGATGACCGACAAGACCGCGCCGCGCGTGTCCATCACGCACCACCCGGACGTGCGTCGCTCGCTGATGACCCAGAAGGCTTACGCCGAAGGCCTGCGCGCGCTGTACCTGTACACCGCCACGCATCAGGACGCCGAGGTCGCCAAGACGCTGTACGGGATCGAGCCCGACCTCGCGGTCAAGGTCAACGACCTGCTGCTGCCGATCGTCAAGGGCGTGGGCTCGGAGCAGGCGTACGCCAAGCTCACCGAGAGCCTGCAGACCCTCGGCGGGTCCGGCTTCCTGCAGGACTACCCGATCGAGCAGTACATCCGCGACGCCAAGATCGACTCGCTGTACGAGGGCACCACGGCCATCCAGGCGCAGGACTTCTTCTTCCGCAAGATCGTCCGCGACAAGGGTGTCGCCCTGGCACACGTCGCCGGCCAGATCGAGCAGTTCGTCAAGGCCGAGGCCGGCAACGGCCGCCTCAAGGCCGAGCGCGCGCTGCTGGCCACCGCGCTGGAGGACGTCCAGGGCATGGCCGCGTCGCTGACCGGATACCTGATGGCCTCGCAGGAAGACCCCAAGAGCATCTACAAGGTGGGCCTGGGCTCGGTGCGCTTCCTGATGAGCGTCGGTGACCTGGTGCTCGGCTGGCTGCTGCAGAAGCAGGCCGCGGTGGCGATCGACAAGCTCGACGCCGGTGCCACCGGCGAGGACCGTGCGTTCTACGAGGGCAAGGTCGCGGTCGCGTCGTTCTTCGCGAAGAACTTCCTGCCGCTGCTGACCAGCACCCGGTCGGTCATCGAGAACCTCGACAACGAGGTCATGGAACTGGACGAAGCGGCTTTCTGATCCCCTTTCCCGCTTCGGCCCCGAGACGCCCCCGGACTCTTCCCGGGGGCTTCTTGCGTTCCGGGGTCATTTCTCGGCGCGCCGACTCCTGGTGACGGCGATTAGACCCGCGGCCAGGAAAGCCAGTGCGACGACGCCCAGCGCGTAGCGGGACCAGCCGAACCGGTCGGCGGCCAGCGCGGCGAAGAACGCGGCGCCGGCGACCATCGCCGCTCCTGAGTACAACCGGGTCTGGCGGGCGCGTTTGGCGGGGTTCGCCTCGCGGGGAACGACAGCCGAGTAGACGAGCAGTCCGAGGAACGCCACGAAGGTGAGAAGCTGCAGAATCCCGAGGACCGTCATGGCCTACTTTGTACCGGGGTCCGGGCACAAAGGGCGGGTTCGGGAGGACTTCTGGGCGCGTCTCATGTGGGTCGCGCGACCGGCTTTCATCCCTTACCGGCTCTTCGATTCAGTCACTCCCGAACCCGTCGTGCCTTCGATGCTACCCCCGGTGTGAGGCGGGTAACAGGGGTTGCCCTCGGCTTTTTTCAGGCCGTCTGCCGGAGGTCGCGGAGCAGCGCGCGTGTGCGGGCCCGCCCGTCGGCCGAGCTGTCGAACACCGCGCCGACATACTCGTCGACGCCTGCTTCCCGCAGTTCGGTGAGCCGGTCGCGCACCGTGGCCTCGTCACCGATGATCGCGGCGTCCTCCGGACCCGCGTAGCCCTCCCGGTCCAGCATCGCGCGGTAGGACGGCAGCGTGCCGTAGACGGCGAACTGTTCGGCGGCCTGCCTGCGCACCCCGTCGACGTCGTCGGTGACGGCCACCGGCAGCGACGCGACGACCCGCACCGCGTCGGGGCGCCCGGCGTCGGCGGCGGCCTGGCGCAGGGTCGGGCTGACGTGGTCGCGCAGCGTCGCGGGTCCGGTCATCCAGGTGCAGGTGCCCTGCGTGCGGCGGCCCGCCACCCGCAGCATCTGCGGGCCCAGCGCGGCGATGTACACCTCGGGTCTCGGCGCACCGGGGATGACCAGCGCGCCGCGGGTGGTCACGGTCTCGCCGGCGGCGTCCGCGGGTTCGCCGGCCAGCAGCGGCAGCAACCCGTCGAGGTACTCGTTGAGCCTGCGCACCGGCCGGTCCCACGGGATGCCCCACATGCCTTCGGTGACCGCCGCGTGCGTCATGCCCAGCCCGAGGAGGAAACGGCCCTGCGAGGCCAGGCTGACGGTCAGGGCGCGCTGGGCCATCTGCATCGGGTGCTGGTTCTGGATCGGCACCACACCGCTGGCCACCTCGATGGTGTCGACCTCGCGCAGCGCGACCGCGAGCACGGTGAGAAGGTCGGGTTCGTAGGGCAACTGGCTGATCCAGACCCGGGCGAAGCCCTCGTCACGGAGCTCGGCGAGGTAGGCCACGGTGGCGTCGATCGCGTTGTCTTGAAAGCCGCTGAGGGCGCTGAGCTGTCCGAACATGCTGATCTGCATGCCCTCAAACTAGGGGCTGAAAGTAAGAGCCCCGTGTTGCCGTCGGGTCGGGGGGTCAGACGGCAACACGGAGCTATCCCCTGTATCGGCGCTGTCTCCAAAGGCGTTACAGCGCCCGGAGAAAGTTTTTCTCAGAAACTTCTCTAGGCCTCCAGGATCGCGGTCACACCCTGCCCACCTGCGGCGCAGACCGAGATCAGGCCGCGCACGGGGCGTCCGGTCTCGGCTTTCTTCTCCGCGAGTTGCTTGGCCAGCTGCGCGACGATGCGACCGCCGGTGGCGGCGAACGGGTGCCCGGCGGCCAGCGACGAGCCGTTGACGTTGAGCTTGGACCGGTCGATGCTGCCGAGGGCGCCGTCGAGGCCGAGCCGCTCCTTGCAGTACTCGTCGGACTCCCACGCCGCCAGCGTCGCCAGCACCACCGACGCGAACGCCTCGTGGATCTCGTAGAAGTCGAAGTCCTGCAACGTCAGGCCGTTGCGGGCCAGCAGCCGCGGCACCGCGTACGTGGGCGCCATCAGCAGGCCGTCGCGGCCGTTGACGTAGTCGACCGCCGCGGTCTGGCCGTCGACGAAGTACGCCAGCACCGGGATCGAGCGCTGCGCGGCCCACTCCTCGGACGCCAGCAGCGCGACCGACGCGCCGTCGGTCAGCGGGGTGGAGTTGCCCGCGGTCATCGTCGCGTCGCCGTTGCGCACCCCGAACACCGGCTTGAGCTTGGCCAGCTTCTCCGGCGACGAGTCCGGCCGCAGGTTGTTGTCGCGGTAGAGCCCGAGGAACGGGGTGACCAGATCGTCGAAGAACCCGCGGTCGTAGGCGGCGGCCATGTTGCGGTGGCTGGCCGCGGCCAGCTCGTCCTGGTCGACGCGCTTGATGCCCATCTCCTTGGCGGTCACCGCCGCGTGCTCCCCCATCGACATGCCGGTGCGCGGCTCGCTGTTGACGGGGATCTCCACGCCCAGCGATGCCGGCAGCTTGCCGACGAGCTTGAGCCGCTCGACGTTGGATCGCGCCCGCCGCAGTCCCAACAGCACCTGGCGGAGGTCGTCACCGAAGGCGATCGGCGCGTCCGAGGCGGTGTCGACACCGCCGGCCGCCGCCACGTCGTATCTCCCCCGCGCGATGCCGTCGGCCGCGGCGATCGCCGCCTGCAGCCCGGTGCCGCAGGCCTGCTGCAGGTCGAATGCGGGCGTGTAGGACGACAGCGAGCTGCCCAGCACGCATTCGCGCATCAGGTTGAAGTCCCGGCTGTGCTTGAGCACGGCACCACCGATGACCGCGTCGAGCTTCTCGCCCTTGAGGTTGAAGCGCTCGGCCAGGCCGTCCAGCACCGCGGTGAACATGTCCTGGTTGGACGCCCTGGCGTAGGCGCCGTCGGAACGGGCGAACGGGATCCGGTTGCCGCCGAGGACGGCCACCCGGCGGGTGGTCCCCGCGGCCGTCCCGGTCCCCGCCGTCTGTGAGGTCGCTGCGGTCTCTGAGGTCGCTGCGGTCTCTGAAGTCTCAGCCACGTCTGTCTCCCGGCTTGCTGATGAGGTGTCGAGGGTCATACTACCCACCGTTCTTACTCTGGAGTAAGTTCGTGATGGATACGACAGTGCTGGGTAACCCCTTCACCGTCGCACTAGAACTACCCAGATCTCCTCCAGGTCATCAGAAAGGCAGCGCCGTGGCTTCCGATCTCCTCTCCCAGGTCGTCAACTCCGGTCCTGGCTCGTTCCTCGCCAAGCAGTTAGGTGTGCCGCAGCCCGAACAGCTGCGCCGCTACCGGCAGGGCGAGCCACCACTGAGCGGTTCACTGCTGATCGGCGGGGCGGGCCGGGTGGTGGAACCGCTGCGCGCCGCGCTGGCCGACGACTACGACGTGGTCTCCGCCAACCTGGGCGGGCGCTGGGCCGACTCGTTCGGCGGCCTGGTCTACGACGCCACCGCGCTCACCGACCCCGCGGACCTCAAGGGGCTCTACGAGTTCTTCACCCCGCTGCTGCGCAATCTCGGCCACTCGGGCCGCGTCGTCGTCATCGGCACCACTCCCGAAGAGACCGCGAGCGTGCACGCCCGCACGGCGCAGCGCGCACTGGAAGGCTTCACCCGCTCGCTGGCCAAGGAACTGCGCAACGGCTCGACCGCAGCCCTGGTGTACCTGTCCGCCGACGCCAAGCCCGCCGCGACCGGCCTGGAGTCGACGCTGCGGTTCCTGCTGTCGGGCAAGTCGGCCTACGTCGACGGCCAGGTGTTCCGGGTCGGCGCCGCCGACGCGACCCCGCCGCCCGACTGGGACCGCCCACTCGACGGCAAGGTCGCGGTCGTGACCGGCGCCGCCCGGGGCATCGGCGCGACGATCGCGGAGGTGTTCGCCCGCGACGGAGCCAAGGTCATCGCGGTCGATGTCGAGCAGGCTGCCGAGCCGCTGTCCGAGGTGGCCACCAAGATCGGCGGG
>NZ_BCRS01000081.1 GCF_001552715.1 Mycolicibacterium vaccae NBRC 14118 = CIP 105934
CGAGGACGTCGACGCGCACCTGCGCACCGTCACCGCCCGCGCCGGGATCGACATGCCCGGACCGCCCACCCCGGAGCCGGTCGCCGTGCCGGATCCGCCGGTGCGCGCCCGAGGGCTGGAGACCCGGCTGATGACGGTGCTCGGGGCCGGATTCGGCGTCGGCGTCGCGATGGTGGTCGCGCGGCTGCTGTCCGGCCTGTCCCCCGCACTCGCGACGGCCGGTCCGGCCGTCGCCGCGGTGCTCGGAGTCGCCACCGCGGCCTGGGTGGTCCGGGCCAGGGCGGTGCTGCACAAGCGGGCGGTCCTGGAGAGGTGGTCGCTCGACGTGGCCGCCGCGGTGCGCGCGGCCGCCGAGGAGCGGGTGGCCACGCGGATGCTGGCCGTCGAGACCGCGGTCGCCGCCGCGGGCGACGGACTTCCGGAAGCGCCGGGAATGACCCTCGGCTGACCGACGGATCGCGGACGCGGAGACCGAGATTCGGGACCTGTCCCGTGCGCGGGCGCGCCGGATCGGGCAGGATTGCTGGTTACCCGTCGGTAGACCGCCCGGTGGGAGACATCTGAATCGTTCCTGTGAGTGAATGGACATAGTCCTGGATTCCCGCGGGTATGTCACCCGCGTTAACCTCAGTACACAGTGACCAGGGAATCCGAAGGTTATTCGGATTCCGGCGCCTGCGTCATCGCAGGCCTTCGCGCAGATGCAGGGAGACGACACAGCATGACCGCAGCGACCATTCCCGGACTCGACAACGCCCCGACCAAGCACCAGGGTCTGCTCGAATGGGTTCGCGGGGTCGCCGAGCTGACCCAGCCCGACCGGGTGGCGTGGGCCGACGGCTCGGAGGAGGAGTACGACCGCCTCTGCGCGCATCTCGTCGAGGCGGGCACCTTCCAGAAGCTGAACCCCGAGAAGCAGCCGAACTCGTACCTGGCGCTGTCCGACCCCTCCGACGTCGCGCGCGTCGAGTCCCGCACGTTCATCTGTTCCGAGCGCGAGGTCGACGCCGGTCCCACCAACAACTGGATGGACCCGGCCGAGATGCGCGACCTCATGACCGGGCTGTACCGCGGCTGCATGCGCGGCCGCACGCTGTGGGTGGTGCCGTTCTGCATGGGCCCGCTCGACGCCGAGGACCCGAAGCTGGGTGTGGAGATCACCGACTCCGAGTACGTGGTCGTGTCGATGCGCACCATGACCCGGATGGGTGCGGCCGCGCTGGACAAGATCGGCGAGGACGGCTTCTTCGTCAAGGCGCTGCACTCGATCGGCGCGCCGCTGGAAGATGAGACAGGCCAGCGAAAAGACGACGTGCCGTGGCCCTGCAACGACACCAAGTACATCACCCACTTCCCGGAGACCCGCGAAATCTGGAGCTACGGTTCGGGTTACGGCGGCAACGCGCTGCTGGGCAAGAAATGCTACTCGCTGCGCATCGCCTCGGCGATGGCCCACGACGAGGGCTGGCTCGCCGAGCACATGCTGATCCTGAAGCTGATCAGCCCGGAGAACAAGGCGTACTACATCGCCGCGGCGTTCCCGTCGGCCTGCGGCAAGACCAACCTCGCCATGCTGCAGCCCACGATTCCGGGCTGGCGTGCCGAGACCGTCGGCGACGACATCGCGTGGATGCGGTTCGGCAAGGACGGCCGCCTGTACGCCACCAACCCCGAGTTCGGCTTCTTCGGCGTGGCGCCGGGCACCAACTGGGACTCCAACCCGAACGCGATGAAGACCATCGCCGCGGGCAACACCGTGTTCACCAACGTCGCCAAGACCGACGACGGCGACGTGTGGTGGGAGGGCCTGGAAGGCGACCCCGACCACCTCATCGACTGGAAGGGCCACGACTGGACCCCCGAGTCGGAGAACAAGGCCGCCCACCCGAACTCGCGTTACTGCACCCCGATCTCGCAGTGCCCGACGCTGGCCCCGGAGTGGGACGACCCGCAGGGCGTGCCGATCTCGGCGATCCTGTTCGGCGGGCGCCGCAAGACCACCGTCCCGCTGATCACCGAGGCCCGCGACTGGCAGCACGGCGTGTTCATCGGCGCCACGCTGGGCTCCGAGACCACCGCCGCCGCCGAGGGCAAGGTCGGCACCGTGCGCCGTGACCCGATGGCCATGCTGCCGTTCCTGGGCTACAACGTCGGCGACTACTTCGCGCACTGGATCAACATCGGCAAGAACGCCGACGAGTCCAAGCTGCCGAAGGTGTTCTTCGTCAACTGGTTCCGCCGCGGCGACGACGGCCGCTTCCTGTGGCCCGGCTTCGGCGAGAACAGCCGGGTGCTCAAGTGGGCCGTCGAGCGCATCGAGCACAAGGCCGACGGCAAGAGCACCCCGATCGGCATTGTTCCCACTGCGGCCGACCTCGACCTGGAAGGGCTGGACGTGGATCCGGCCGACGTCGACGAGGCGCTGGCGGTCAAGGTCGACGAGTGGCGCAACGAGGTGCCGCTGATCGAGGAGTGGTTCGAGTTCGTCGGCGAGAAGCTGCCGACCGGCATCAAGGACGAGTTCGACGCTCTGAAGACCCGCCTGGCCGAGGAAAGCTAGTCACAGCCTGCGGTCTCACAAGCGACGGGCCAGCAGCGGGGTGACCCGGAACTCCACCAGCTGACGCATCGTCAGCGCGGTGGTGGTCTGTTCCACCCCGTCGATGTCGAGGATCTGGCCGGCGATCCGGTAGAGGTCGTCGGCATCCCGCGCGACGACGTGGATCTGCAGGTCGATCGACCCGCTGAGCCCGAGCACCTCCAGCACCTCAGGGATGGCGGCGAGTTCGCCCGCGACGTACTCGAGCTTGCGCTGGACGACGGTGGTCAGGATGAACGCCGTGAGTGGATAGCCAAGGGCCGCAGGCGAAATCCGTCGCTCGAACGGGCGCAGGCAGCCGCTGGACTCCAGCTTGGCCAGTCGCGCCTGCACGGTGTTGCGGGACAGGCCCGTGCGGTCTGCGATCGCCATGGCCGCCGCGCGGGGGTCCTCGTTGAGCGCGGTCAGGATGCGAGCGTCGATGGCGTCGACGGGCTTGCCGCCGGGCGGGGTGGTCAAAGTGCCCGCCGTCGGCGTCCGAAGAGAGGGTGCATCTGCGCATTATGCCCATGCGCGGCGCGCAGGGTTGCGCAGATCGTCGCCGAGGCGTGGGATCGGTGGTCGATCTGCACTCGGCGAGAGGCGCCCGTCATGACCGTCAGCATCCCGCAGTCCCGGACCGCCCGCGGTGAGGCGCTGGCGGTGATCGAACGGCACGTGCTGTGGTTGGCCACGGCGATGGTCCATCACGCCAACCGGGTCCGCCCCAACCCGTCCGGGCTCAAAGTCGGTGGCCACCAGGCATCGTCGGCGTCGATGACCTCGATCATGACCGCACTGTGGTTCGCGCACCTGCGGTCGGGGGACCGGGTGGCGGTCAAGCCGCACGCCTCGCCCGTGCTGCACGCGATCAACTACCTGATCGGCGAACTCGACGCCGCCTACCTGACCACCCTGCGCGAGTTCGGCGGACTGCAGAGCTATCCCAGCCGCAGCAAGGACCCCGATCCCGTCGATTATTCGACCGGTTCGGTGGGGATCGGGGCCACCGCCCCGATCTGGGCGGCGCTGGCCCGGCGGTATGTGCACGCCCACTTCGGGCCGGACAGCGGGCTGGTCGACGCCGACCGGTCGGCCGGCGCCGCGCTGGGCCGGCAGTACTCCCTGGTCGGCGACGCCGAGTTGGACGAGGGCGCGGTGTGGGAGGCGATCCTGGACCCGGCGGTCGGCGAATTCGGCGAGATCGTGTGGATCGTCGACATGAATCGTCAGTCGCTGGACCGGGTGGTGCCGCACATCGCCGCCGAGCGGCTGGAGCGGATGTTCGGTGCCGCCGGCTGGCAGGTGATCACGCTGAAGTTCGGGCGACTGCTGGAAACGCTGTTCGCCCGTCCCGGCGGGTCGGCGCTGCGCGAGCGCATCGTGGCGATGCCCAACCCGGAGTACCAGCGGTTGCTGCGGTGTGGCGCCGCCGAACTGCGCACCCGGCTGCCGGGCGACGGGCCCGGCCGCGCACAGGTCGCCGACCTGATCGCCGACCTCGACGACGAGACCTTGCTGGCCGCCGTCCGCAATCTGGGTGGTCACGATCTGGACCTGCTGTGCGACGCGCTCGGGCAGATCGACGACACCAGGCCGACGGTGCTGATCGCCTACACCATCAAGGGTTACGGCCTTCCGACACAAGGGCATCCGCAGAACCACTCGTCGCTGCTGACCGTGGCGCAGTACGAGGAGTTGGCCGCCGGGCTGGGCATGAACCCCGACGATCCCTGGCGCGGTGTCGCTCCCGACAGCGACGCCGGTGCGCTGTGCGCGGCGACGCGGGAACGGCTGCGCCGGCCGGCGGTGCCTGCCGTCCTGCCCGCGGCGATTCCCACCGACATCGGGCGCACCCCGGGCGGGACGTCCACCACCCAGGCCGCACTGGGCCGCACCCTGCTGGATCTGAGCCGCGAAGCTCCGGACGCCGCCCGCCGGGTGGTGACGGTCAGCCCGGATGTCAGCTCGACGACCAACCTGGCCGGCTGGCTGAACAAGGTGGGGGTGTGGTCGCCGACCGAGCGCCGGGACTGGTTCGACGACGACGCCGAGACGATCATGCACTGGCGCGAGCGGCCCTCCGGACAGCACATCGAGCTCGGCATCGCCGAGACCAACCTGGTGGGCCTGATCGGCGAGCTGGGCGCCACCTGGAGCCGCTGGGGCACCCCGCTGCTGCCGATCGGGGTGCTCTACGACCCGTTCGTCGAACGCGCGCTCGAACCCTGGTCCTACGGCATCTACGCCGGAGGTCAGTCGATCCTGGTGGGTACCCCGTCCGGGGTGACGCTGGCCGCCGAAGGTGGTGCGCACCAGTCGATCAAGACCCCGTCGATCGGTCTCGAGCAGCCCGGCTGTGTCAGCTACGAGCCGGCGTTCGCGATCGACGTGGAGTGGACGCTGCTGGCGTGCATGGCGAGGCTGGGGCATCCGGACGGCGGTTCGTCGTACCTGAGGTTGTCCACCCGGCCGGTGGACCAGCGGCTGGCGGCTGTGCCCGCCGATCCGGCGGCGCGGGAACGCCGCCGCCGTCAGGCCGTCGCCGGCGGGTACCTGCTGCGCCGTGGCGGGGATCCGGCGGTGACGTTGGTCGGGATGGGCGCGATGATGACCGAAACCCTCACCGCGGCAGACCGTCTCGCTGACCAGGGCATCGCCGCCGACGTGGTGTGCGTGACCAGCCCCGGCCTGCTGTTCGACGCCCTCCAGGCGCGTCGCGGGCTCGGCGAGGGCCCCACCTGGATCCTGGACCAGGTGTTCCCCGCCGGTCGGGCTGCTCCGATGGTGACGGTGCTCGACGGTCATCCGCACACCCTGGCGTTCCTGACCTCGATCCACCAGGTCCGGGGCGCGGCGCTGGGGGTGAGCAGGTTCGGCCAGGTGGGGTCGCTGCAGGACGTGTACCGCTACCACGGCATCGACACCGACAGCATCGTCAGCGCGGCGCTCGACTTGACCTGCTGACCCCGCTGTTGCGCCCGCCGCGGCTCTCTCCATAGAATATTTTCTATTGAGACAGGAGGTGGCGGCATGGTGCTGTCGGAGGAAGAGAACGCACTCGTCGAGACGGTGCGCGACTTCGTCGAGAAGCAGGTCAAACCGGTGGTGCGCGACATCGAGCACGCCAATACCTATCCCGAAGAGCTGATCGAGACGATGAAGGAGATCGGGATCTTCGGTCTCGCGATCCCCGAGCCGTACGGCTTCGGAGCGGTCTCGATGCCCTGCTACGTGGCCGTCACCGAGGAACTGGCCCGCGGCTGGATGAGCCTGGCCGGCGCGATGGGCGGGCACACCGTGGTCTCCAAGCTGATCGGGATGTTCGGTACCGAGGAGCAGAAGCAGCGGTACCTGCCGCGGATGGCCACCGGTGAACTGCGCACCACGATGGCGTTGACCGAACCCAGCGGCGGGTCCGATCTGCAGGCCATGCGCACCGTCGCCCGCCGCGACGGCGACGGGTACGTCATCAACGGCAGCAAGACCTGGATCACCAACGCGCGCCGGGCCGGCCTGATCGCGTTGATGTGCAAGACCGATCCCGACGCCGATCCCGCCCACACCGGCGTGTCGATCCTGCTCGTCGAGAAGGTCCCCGGCTTCACCGTCTCCAAGGATCTGCCCAAGCTCGGCTACAAGGGTGTGGAGAGCTGCGAACTCAACTTCACCGACTGCCGGGTGCCCGCCGACGCGCTGCTCGGCACCGCGGAGGGCAAGGGGTTCGCCCAGATGATGAAGGGGCTGGAGGTCGGCCGGCTGCAGGTGGCCGCGCGCGCCACCGGAGTGGCCCGGGCCGCCTTCGAGGACGCCCTGCGCTACGCCCAGGACCGGGAGAGCTTCGGCAAACCGATCTGGCAGCACCAGTCGGTGGGCAACATGCTCGCCGACATGGGCACCAAGCTGGCCGCCGCACGCGCGCTGTTGCTCAGTGCCGCAGAGAAATTCGACTCCGGCGCGCGTTGCGACATGGAAGCCGGTATGGCCAAGCTGTTCGCCTCCGAGGTCGGCATGGAGATCGCGCTGGACGCGGTCCGGGTGCACGGCGGGTACGGATACTCCACCGAGTACGACGTCGAACGGTACTTCCGTGACGCGCCGCTGATGATCGTCGGCGAGGGCACCAACGAGATCCAGCGCGGCGTCATCGCCAAGCAGTTGGTCAAACGGGGCGGCCTCGACCGGTGACCCCGCCTCCTCCCCCCGCGGCGGGAGCGCTTCCGCTGCAGGGCATCACCGTGCTGTCGCTCGAGCACGCCGTCGCCGCGCCGTTCGCCACCCGACAACTCGCCGATCTCGGCGCCAGGGTCATCAAGGTCGAGCGTCCGGGAACCGGGGACTTCGCCCGCTCCTACGACGACTCCGTCAACGGGTCGTCGAGTTACTTCGTGTGGCTCAACCGGTCCAAGGAATCCATCGCGCTGGACGTCAAATCGGCTCACGGACAACAGGTGTTGCACGACCTGGCCGAGCGCGCCGACGTCATCGTGCAGAATCTGGGACCCGGCGCCGCGGCGCGGCTGGGCCTGTCCGCGCAGGACATCCGCGCGCGCGACCCCGGCAAGATCGTGGTCTCGGTGACCGGCTGGGGCAGCACCGGACCGTGGGCCGACCGCAAGGCCTACGACCTGCTGGTCCAGTGCGAGACCGGCCTGGTGTCGCTGACCGGGACACCCGACGAGGTGGCCAAGGTCGGGGTGTCCATCGCCGACGTCGCCGCCGGCATGTACGCCTTCAGCGGCATCCTGGCGGCGCTGTACCGGAAGGCGGTCACCGGCGAGGGCGCCACCATCGAGGTGTCGCTGTTCGAGGCGCTGGCCGAATGGGTGGGCCAGCCGATGCATTTCACCGCAGGCGCCGGACGCCAGCCCGGCCGGTTCGGGGCACAGCACGCGACCATCGCACCGTACGGGCCCTTCGAGGCCGGCGACGGGCACACCGTGCTGATCTCCATCCAGAACGAACCGGAATGGGCACGTCTGTGCACCGAGGTCCTCGAACTCCCCGAGGCCGCCGAGGACCCGAGGTTCGCCTCGAGCACCCTGCGGGTGGCCCACCGCGACGAGGTCAACGACATGGTGGCCAAGGCGTTCGCCGCGCTGAGCACTCCCCAGCTGGAAACCCGCCTGACCGCTGCGCGGATCGCGTTCGCCGGCGTGAACACCGTCAGCGAGTTCCTGGCGCACCCCGTGCTGGCCGAACGTGACCGCTGGCGCACGGTGGAGACCGAGAACGGCCCCGTGCAGGCGCTGCTGCCACCGATAGACCTGGGTGTCGAACCCCGCATGGGCGCGGTCCCGGCGCTGGGGCAGAACACCGACGCTATCCTGACCGAGCTCGGCCACCACCCGTGCGCAGTCACGGGATCGGCGCCGGCGCAACATGAATCGGAGGGCTGACAATGACCGACGGAACCGCAGCGGAACCGGGCGCGGGCCTGGAACGGTTCATCGCCGACTGGCATCCGCAGCCGCTGCGCACCACCGACGCGATGGACGCGCGCCGTGCCGCAGAGCTGGCCGCGACCCTGGATCTCGACGCCGCGCCGCAGGCAGGCGACGCACTGCCCACCATGTGGCAGTGGGTCTACTTCACCGAGTTCCCCGCGACCGCGGAGCTCGGGGTCGACGGACACCCGCGTGACGGCCACTTCCTGCCGCCGATCCCGCACCGGCGCAGGATGTTCGCCGGTGCGAGGCTGACCGTGCACAGCCCGCTCGTCCTGGGCCGCACCGCGACCCGCCGCGCAGAGGTGTTGTCCACCAAGGTCAAACACGGCAAGACCGGCGAGTTGTTGTTCGTGACCGTGGGCTACCGCTACGAGCAGGACGGCGAGCACCGCCTGACCGAGGAACACGATCTGGTGTACCGCAGCGAGGCCGAATCGAGCACCTCCTTCACTCGGGTCACTGAACCCCTTGCGCCGCAGGATGTCCCGTGGTCGTCGCACCCCACCACGCATCCGGTGTTGCTGTTCCGGTTCAGCGCGCTGACCGCCAACGCCCACCGCATCCACTACGACGAGGCCTACACCACCGGGGTCGAGGGCTTCCCGGCGCTGGTGGTGCACGGCCCGCTGCTGGCCCTGTACATGTCCGAACTGGCCCGTGCCCGCAGTGACCGCCCGCTGACCGGCTTCCAGTTCAGGTTGATGCGGCCGGTTTTCGTCGGCGACGTGTTCCGCGCCCAGGGCACCCCCGACGCAGACGGCTCCGCGGCCGAGCTGTCGCTGGTGTCGGGCGTAGGCAATCTGCACGCCACCGCGCGGGCGAGCTTCGGATGACGGCCCTGCCGGCCGAGACGCTACGGGCCGCGCGCTCGCTGTTGTTCGTCCCGGGTAGCCGCCCCGAGCGCTTCGCCAAGGCCGCGGCGGCACAACCCGATGTCGTGATCCTCGACCTCGAAGATGCGGTGGCCCCGGCCGACAAGGACGCCGCCCGCCGGCACGTCGAGTGCTGGCTGGCCGGCGGCAATGCGGCGCTGGTGCGCATCAACGCCGTCGACACCCCCTGGTACGAGCAGGATCTGGCGATGATCGGCCGAACCGGCGCCGCGGCGATGCCGGCCAAGGCGCAGCGGCCCGAGGACCTCGCGCGGCTGGCCGAGGCGACGTCGGGCGCACCCGTGGTACCGCTCATCGAGACCGCTGCGGCAGTGACGGCCCTCGGTCCGCTCTGTGCGGTCGGCGCGGTCGTGCGGCTGGCCTTCGGCAGCATCGACCTGGCCAACCAGCTCGGGGTGGATCCCGACGACCGCGAGGCCCTGCTGACGTTCCGCTCGATGCTGGTGGCGGCCTCGGCCGCGGCCGGGCTGGCGCCGCCGATCGACGGTGTCACCCGGTCATTCACCGAATCAGATTCGGTGACAGACGATTTCGGTTATGCCCGGCGCCTCGGTATGGGCGCCAAGCTGTGTATCCATCCGGCTCAGGTCGCCGCGGTGCACACGGCGGCGGCTCCGTCGGCGGCCGAGGTGGCGTGGGCGCAGAAGGTGGTCTCGGCAGCCGGGGACGGTTCGGCGGTGGCACTGGACGGTCAGATGATCGACGTGCCGGTGGTCGAACGCGCCCAGCGCATCCTGCGGATGGCCGGCGCGGCCTGACGCCCGGGGTCAGCCCAGGGTTCCGCGCGCGGCGAGATGATCGGCCAGCAGTGCCCCTGCTTTGTGGATGTGTTGTGCCATCGCGGTTCTGGCCGCCTCGCCGTCACCGGCGCGCAGGTGCTCGATGATCGCCCGGTGGTCGTGGGCGGATGCTTCGGGCCAGCCCTCGACCTCGGCGAAGAACTTGCGCGGCGAGTACGGCAGTGTGGCCTTGACCAGCCAGCGGATCTTGCGGGAGCCGGCCAGCCGGTAGATGGTCTCGTGGAACCGGTGGTTGAGTCGTTCGACGGCGTCGTAATCCTTGGCGGCTGCCGCCTGTTCCAGCTCTGCCTGGATCTGCTCGAGCTCGCCGAGCCGGTCGGCGTCGATGACCCGTGCCGCCCGTGCGGTCAGCTCGCCGCCCAGCAGGGCCTGCGCGGCGTAGACGTCGCGGATGTCCTCGCTGGACAGCGCGGTCACCGAGAAGCCGCGTCTGGGCTCGATGGTCAGAAATCCCTCGGTCTGCAGCAGCAGCAGGCCCTCGCGGGCCGGGGTCGCGCTGATGCCGAGGTCGTCGGCCACGGTCTCGGGTCGGATGAACTCACCGGCACGCAACTGACCGGAGACGATCAACTCGCGGACGTGGGCGGCGGCCAGATCGCTCAGCCGCATGATCGGCTGCCGCTTGCGCCCGCTGCCGCCCGCCGTCGTCACCGGTCAAATATAGACAATTTTCTGCTGCGGCGGCCGTGCGCGACCGCCGGACCACTCCGGGGCGGGCAACCGCGTGACCCGCGCAAATGTAGGTACAAAGTCGCGCACGGCGCTGCGGACATGGACCGGTACCCGCGTCGCCGCGCCACCGGCTGCTCGCCGACCGTGGCTCTCACCTGCCCCGGGAGCGAGCGGACACGGGGCACGCGGCGGGACGCGCCACCATTGACAACTGTGGCCCGGAATGCGTACATATCGCTGGAGAAGTGTGCGGTGTCACTCTTCTGTGACGTCTGGCGGTGCCCGGGCGACGGCCGTGCGGACCAGGGGAGGACGTGACGTCGGATGACCCTGGAATCGAACGCCGGACCGGCCTACCAGCGCATCGCCGACGAGCTCAGGCAGGCGGTGCTGCGCGCCCAGGACGCCGAGCTGCGGCTGCCGACCGAGGCGGAGCTCGCCAGGCGGTACGGCGTGAGCCGGCAGACGGTGCGCCGGGCCTACCAGGAACTGGTGGCCGACGGGTTGGTGACCCGGACCCCCGGCCGGGGCACGTTCGCCGCAGGCGGAGGTTCGCAGTACCTGCGCCGCTTCGGCACCGTCGAGGACCTGATGAGCCTGTCGGTCGACACCGACATGGAGGTGCTCACCCCGCTGGCGCGGCGCGTGGAGATCGAGGCCGCAGGCCGGCTGGGGCTCTCCAGCGACGTCACCTGGACGGTGTCGTTCCGGCGACTGCACCAGGGAGTCCCGTTCTGCGTCACCGACGTCTACCTGCCACCGGAGGTCGGCGCGCTGATCTCCGACGCGCCTGACGTGCAGCGCGGTGCGCGCAGTTCCCGGACGATCATCGGCCTGCTGGACCCGCTGCTGGCCGACCCGATCGGTGGTGCGGACCAGACCATCACGGTCGCACTGGCCGACACCCGGGTGGCGGCCGCGGCCGAGTGCGAACCCGGTGAGCCGATGCTGCGCATCGACCGGATGTACCGCACGATCACCGGTGAAGCCGTGGAACTGGCCGTGAGCCGGTTCGTCACCTCCCTCTACAGCTACCGGTCCAGCCTGCGGCGCACCCGCGCCTAGCGGCGATCGGCAGCCGGCCACAGCATGCACGTAATCGAACAGGGGACAACGGATGCCACCCACCGATGACAGCGGCGACCCGACGTTCTCGCCGCGCAGCGGCATCGCCGCCGTGGACCGGGCGGTGGCCGTGCTGGACGTGTTCACCCGGGGCCGGCTGAGCCTGGGCGTCAGCGACATCGCCCGTGCCACCGGGCTGAGCACCAGCACCGCGCACCGGGTGCTGGCCTCGCTGTGTGCCCACGGGCTGGTGACCAAGGTAGGGCCGAACTACGCACTGGGCCCCCGGATCCTGCAGCTCGCCGCCTCCGCCCGGGACACCGGCGACGTGGCCGCGGTGGCCCGTCCGGTGATGACCCGGCTGCGGGACGTCACCGGCGAGACCGTCGGGCTGCACGTGGTCAAGGGCGGCGGGCGGTACGTCATCGACCAGGTCGAGAGCACCCAGCCGCTGCGCCGGACCTATACCGAGTGGGGCCAGTTCATCCCGCTGCACCAAGGCGCACCGAGCCGGCTGCTGCTGGCCTACTGCGACGAGACGACCGTCGCGTCGGTGCTGGCCGGCCCGTTCGAGAGCATCACCCCGAGCACCGTCGTCGATCGCGACACGTTGATGCGTGAGATCGAGGTGATCCGGCGCGACGGCTACACGTTCTCGTTCGAGGAGCGGGTCGCCGGTATCCGCTCGATCGCGGTGCCGTTGCGCGATTTCACCGGCGCGGTGGTGGCGGCGATGAGCGTGACGGGTCCGGCCATCCGGGTGACCGAGGAGTGGATGCACCGGACCCTGCCGACGATCCTGGCGGCGGCCGCCGACATCTCCGCCGCCCTGGGATACGCCGGACCGGACGTGGCCGGGCCGTCGTCGCCCGCCGCTGTGTGAGCCTTGACACAACGGCTGACACGGCCGTAGGGTTTCCCGCTGTACGGATTGCCTTCCCGCTAGACGGGAAAAGGGGCCCAGCCTGAGCGTGACGGACGAGTCTGCGGATCGCTGCGCGGCCAAAGCGCCGTACCTATAGGGCGTTGCTGGTGCTGCCCGATGCTGGGCTCACAAGTGTGCTGACCAGTAAGAAAGCTCGCAAGAAAAAGTTGCCGCCCCCCTTGATCTCTCAAATGTACGGCCATTAAGCTCCTCGTTGACCCAGATCACAGTCGATCGGAAATCACATGACACATCACAGGACCCGCACGATGCTCGCCGGAGCCGCCGTCGCGGCGCTGGCGCTCTCCGGATGCGCGTCGGAATCCGAGCAGTCCGACTTCTCGGGCAGCAAGATCCGCTGGATCGTCTCCAGCGCCCCCGGCGGCGGATTCGACACCACCACCCGGCAGCTCGAGCCGTTCCTCACCCAGGCGCTGGGTGCCACCGCCACCGTGGAGAACATGGAGGGCGGCGGCTACGCCATCGGTGCCCAGTCGATGCTGACCAACGGGGCGGATTGCTCGGCCATCGTGACCCACGGTGTGCCGCACCTGATGTTCTCGTACATGACCCAGGCCGTCGACTACGACCTGTCGAGCTTCGCCCCCGTCGGCGGGATCAGCATCGAACCCGGTGTCATCCGCGTGCGCAACGACGCACCGTGGCAGGACATTCAGGAATTCGTCGACGACGCCAAGGCGCGCCCCGGCCAGATCAAGGTCAGCGTGTCCGACCTGCAGAGCAACAACTACATCGCGCTGCTGCAGATGGAGCGCGATCTCGGCATCGACCTGAACATCATCGGCTACGACGGCGGTGGACCGTCCCGTACCGCGCTGGTCAGCGGTGAGGTCGATGCCACCCACGCCGGCGTGTTCAACAGCCTTGCCATCGCCGATGATTCGCGTGCGCTGGCCGTCAGTCAGCCGGAGAACCGGTGGCCCGAGGTCACCAACGACGCCCCGCCGATCAACGAAGCCCTCGGCGTCGAGCTGCCGGCCAACGCGTCGAACTACGCACTCTTCGCGTCCGCCGAATGCCGCGACAAGAATCCCGAGCGGTACCAGGCGCTGGTGGACGGACTGAAGACCTCGCTGGAGAACGAGGACTACCTCGCCACCCTCACCGAGCTCGGTGAGGAGACCAAGGTCGCCTATCTGACCCCGGACGAGCTGCAGGACCTGGCCGAGCAGTCCCAGACCGAGATCGAAGAGCTTCTCAGTGGCAATCCGAATGCATTCTCCGGCTGAGCATTCCGCGATGACGGAGCAACCCGCCGGTAACGCGGCGGCGAGGACGATCCTCGCCGCCGCGCCCGGTGGCATCGCCCTCGTCACCGGCACGCTGGCCTGGATGATGTCGGCAGGTCTGAATCCGGCCGACAAGGGCTACCCGCGTGCACTGGCCGCGCTGTTGGTGATCGTCGGGCTCTGGAGCATGATCGCCGACATCCGGGAACGCGCCGCCCACGACGAACCGGACCCCGAGTACGGCCGCCTGGTGGCGTGGCGGGTCGCCGGGTTCACCGCGCTGATCGCCCTGGTGGTCTGGCTGGTGGAACCGATCGGCTTCTACCCGGCTGCGGGCCTGTTGATCCTCGGTGGCCTGTGGATCATGGGCGTGCGAAAGCCCCTGGTGCTCATTCTCTTTCCGTTGACCCTGATCGCGCTCGGCTATGTGCTGTTCTCGATTCTGATCGGGGTCCCGCTACCACTGGCCCGAGGATTCTGATGCTGGACAACATCACCGCAGGATTGGGGCTGCTGATGCAGCCCGCGCCGCTGATGTGGCTCGTGGTGGGCGTGTCCGTCGGCTTCGTCGTCGGCGTGCTGCCCGGGCTGAGCACCTCGAACACCGCGGCGCTGCTGCTGCCGTTCGCGATCACGCTGCCGCTGGAGAACTCGCTGGTGCTCATCGTCAGCATCTACGCGGGCGCGCAGTTCGGCGGTGCGGTACCGGCGATCCTGTTCAACGTGCCCGGCGAGGCCGGCTCCGCGGTCACCGCCCTGGACGGTTACCCACTGGCCAAGAGAGGCCAGGCCGGCCTGGCGATCGGCATCGCCCGGATGGCGTCGGTCCTCGGCGGCGTGATCAGCGGCTTCTTCGTGCTGTTCCTGCTGCAGCCACTGGGCGCGCTGTCACTGAAGTTCGGCGCCAGGGAGATGCTCGCGATCATCGTGCTCGGCCTGGTGGTCGCGTCCTCGCTGATGGGCGGTTCGGCACGCAAGGGTCTGATGGTCGGTCTGCTGGGCCTGATGTTCGCCGTCGTCGGCGTCAGCCCGGCCACCGCCGAGACCCGGTTCACCTTCGGCGAATTGCAGCTGTACGACGGAGTACCGTTCCTGGCCGCGCTGATCGGCGTCTTCGCGATCAGCGAGATGCTGATGCTGGTGGGCTCCACCGTGATGCAGAAGCGGCAGAAGGAACAGGCGATGACGCCCGGCGGTCTGCGCAAGGAGACCCGCGACGCCATCGACGGGGTCAAGGCGACGCTGCGCCAACCCGGCGCGGTCGGACGGGCCAGTTCCGTCGGTGTCGTGCTGGGGATCATCCCCGGCCTGGGCGCCGCGGTCGCCAACTTCATCAGCTATTCGTTCGAGAAGCGCCGCTCCAAGACGCCGGAGGAGTTCGGCAAGGGCAGCCACAAGGGCATCATCGCGTCCGAGGCCTGCGACAACGCCGTTGCCAGCTCCAGCCTGATCCCCACCTTCACGCTCGGTATCCCGGGCAGCGCCACGATGGCGGTGGTGCTGGCGGCGTTCTACCTGCAGGGCATCCAGCCCGGACCGCGGGTGCTGCAGACCAACAGCGCCGAGGTGTACGCGGTGGCGCTGGCACTGATCGCGGCCAGCATTCTGATCCTGCCGCTGGGCGTCCTGCTGGCCGGGCCGCTGGCCTCGGTCACCAAGGTGCCGCTGTCCTTCCTGGTGCCGACGGTGCTGTTCATGTCGATGGTCGGTGTGTATGCGATCCGCAACTCGATCTTCGACGTCGGCCTGGCGCTGTTCTTCGGTGTCATCGGTCTTCTGTTGCGGCTCAACGGTTATCCGGTGATCCCGCTGATCCTGGGCATCATCCTCGGGCCACTGGCCGAGGAGTACCTGCTGCGCAGCCTGCAGCTCGCCGACGGCCCCGGCTACTTCTTCGGTTCGGTCGTGGTGAACATCCTGTGGGCACTGCTGGTGGCCGCACTGGCGGCGATGGCCTTCTCCGGCCTGCGCAAGAGCCGGGGCGAGAAGAAGCCCGCCGCGCGCGAAACCGCCCAGCAGAACAGCTGAGCGACACAACCAGAAAGGAGGCCCCGTGCGGGCCGCAATCGTGACCGGCGCCAGCCGAAACATCGGGCTGGCGATCGCCGGTCGACTGCTCCACGACGGATGGCGGGTGTGTCTGACAGGGCGCGACCCGTCCGCTGTGGCCGAGGCCGCGGCGACTCTCGCCGAGACCGCGGCCGACGGGTCGGTGCGCTGGTTCGCCGGGGACATCGGGGCCCCCGATGACGTGGCACGGCTGGTCTATGAAGTCGAAAGCGCCTGGGGCGGAGTCGACGCCGTGATCAACAACGCCGGCATCCGGGCCCACGGGCCGATCGAGGAAATCGCCGTGACGGACTGGGAGGCGGTGCTGTCCACCGTGATGACCGGCGCGTTCCTGACCACGCAGGCGGTGCTGCCGCAGATGAAGGAGCGGGGCTGGGGACGCATCGTCAACATCGCCGGGATGTCCGGACAGTCCGGCGCCGCCGGCCGGGTACCGGTGGTGGCGGCCAAGGCCGGGCTGATCGGGCTGACCAAGGCGTGCGCGCACGAGGCCGACGGCACC
Source organism: Mycolicibacterium vaccae NBRC 14118 = CIP 105934 (assembly GCF_001552715.1). Lineage (GTDB taxonomy): Bacteria > Actinomycetota > Actinomycetes > Mycobacteriales > Mycobacteriaceae > Mycobacterium > Mycobacterium vaccae. Next base: position 16,206 of record NZ_BCRS01000081.1, read on the forward strand.
GGAGTCACCGTCAACGCGGTGTCCCCCGGGCACATCGACACCGAACGGCGGCCGGGTCTCGGCGACGCCGGGGTGGCGGCGGAGCACTACCGGCACCTGCGCGAGGTGGGCAACCCCGTGGGCCGGATCGGATCGGTCGACGATGTCGCAGGCGCGGTGTCCTACCTGTGCGGTCCCGACGCGGGATACGTGACCGGACAGGTGATCTCGGTGAACGGCGGTGCCTACATGTGAGCCGGTCCCCGGTTCCAGGAGCCGCGTTCACACACCCCGCACATTCTCGAAAGGACCAACAGATGGCTGCCGATATCAGCACACCGACCCGCCGACTCGCCGACTACCTCAGTGCCGCCGCGGACACCCCGCTGCCGCCCGCGGTGATCCACAAAACCAAGCACCACATCATCGACACCATCGCCGCGATGGTCTCGGGTGCACAGTTGCCTCCCGGCAAGCGCGCACTGGCCTACGTGGCCGGCAGCGCCGGCGGGTCGAGCGTGCTGGTCGGGGGTCGGCGGACCGCAGCCGTGGAAGCCGCGCTGGCCAACGGGATGTCGGCACACGCCGACGAGACCGACGACTCGCACGCCCGCTCGATCAGCCACCCCGGCTGTGCCGTGGTGCCGGCCGCGCTGGCCGTCGGTGATCTACAGCGCAGCAACGGCGACCAGATCCTGCGCGCGGTGGCGGCAGGCTACGACGTCGGCACCCGGGTGGTGCTCAGCCTCGGGAAGCCGGTCCTCAACACCGATTCCAGCGGCCGGAGCACCCACGCCTTCTGCGGGCTGTTCGGCGCGACCGCGACCGCGAGCGCCCTGTACCGGCTCGGTGAGGAGCAGGCGCGGCACGCGCTGTCGTATGCGGCACAGAGCGCTTCGGGGGTGACCAGCTGGGTGCGCGATCCCAACCACGTGGAAAAGGCGTTCGTCTTCGCCGGCATGCCGGCATCCAACGGCGTCCGCGCCGCGGCGATGGTCGCCTCCGGCTGCGACGGGGTGCCGGACGTGTTCAGCGGCGTCCCCAACTTCCTGGACGCGCTGTCCGACGACGTGCGCCGCGACGAGCTCGCCGACGGCCTCGGCGAGCGCTACGAGATCATGCACACCAACATCAAGAAGTTCGCGGTCGGCTCCCCGGCCCAGGCGGCCGTGCAGGCGATCCTCGAACTCGTCGAGGAAGAGCCGATCGACCCGCAGCAGGTGACCGGGATCCGCATCGTCCTGCCCCACGATCTGTGCCGGGTCGTGGACGACCGGTCGATGCCCGACATCAACTGCCAGTACCTGGTGGCCGGCACGCTGGTGGACCGTGCGTTCACCTTCGCGATGGCGCACGACGACGACCGGATGACCGATCCGACGATCATGGCCCTGCGCGGGTGCACGGAACTGGTGGCCGACCCCGAGAAAGCCGGTGTGCGAACGGCGGACGTCACGGTCACCCTGCGCGACGGCGGCACCCGGCAGCGTTACGTCGGCGCGGTGCGCGGCACGGTCGACGATCCGATGTCCGATGACGAGGTGACCGCCAAAGCGGTGGACCTGATGGAACCGATTCTGGGCTCCGGTGCCACCGCAGAGCTGATGGACCGGCTCTGGACACTGGAGACCTGCGGCGACATCAGCGAGATCACCGCGATGCTGACCGCCGATGCGGCAGTGGCGGTTTCCCGATGACAAGCTTCGCGACGACACCGGGCGCCGACGTCGAACCGGGTGTGCAGACCACCGCGGCGGCGCTGGCCCGGTGGGCCTGCGAGCTGCAGCCGCGGCAGGCCGATCTCGACCTCGCCGACATCGCGTTGATCGACACCGTGGCCGTGGCGCTGGCGGCGACCGGCCATCCGTTGCTGGCCGTGACCGCAGGCCTGCCGGAGCCGGCGCGGTGGGCCGCGCAGGCCCACGTCGTCGACTACGACGACCTGCACCTGCCGTCGACCACCCACATCAGCACGGTGTGTGTGCCTGCGGCGGCCGCGGTCGGCGGCGATGCCAGGGCGTATCTGGCCGGTGCCGGCGTGATGGCCAGGATCGGCAGCGCGCTGGGCTGGAACCACTACTCCCGGGGCTGGCATGCCACGTCGACGACCGCACCGATGGCGGCCGCCGTGGTGGCGGCGACCGCGCGCGGCTTCAGCGCCGAGGACACGGCCAGGGCGATGGCGCTGGCCGTCTCGAGCGCCGGCGGGGTGCAGCGCGCATTCGGCAGTGACGCCAAGGCCATTCAGGTCGGGTTGGCGGTGGAAGCCGGTATCCGCGCCGCCGACCTGGTGGCCCACGGCGCGAGCGCGGACCCGCGCGTGCTCGACGCCTGGCTGGCCCTGGTCTCGGAGCCGCCGTTCGATCTGGCGCTGGACTCGGCCGAAGCGGTGCCGGGTGGTCTGGCGGTCAAGGTGTACCCGTGCTGCTACGCGCTGCAGCGACCGATCGCCTGCACCTCGGAACTGGCTGCCGGTCTGGACTCCGCTCAGGTGGAGCGCATCGACGTGTGGGTCACCGAATCGGCGATCCAGCCGCTGGTGCACCACCGGCCCGCCTCAGGGCTGGAAGCCAAGTTCTGCCTCGAGCACGCGGTGGCCGTCGCGGTCACCGACCGGGTACCGGGCTTCGACAGCTTCTCCGACGCGGCGGTGCGCCGCCCCGAGGTCGCGCGCCTGACCCGCAGCGTGACCGTGCACGTCGCGCCCGGCGGCAACGGCCTCCTCGAGGACGAGGTCCGGGTGGCGCTGACGACGACCGACGGGCGCGAGCTCACCGGGTCGATCGACATCCCGCCAGGGGCGCCCGGCCGGCCGGTCACCCGGGATCAACTGGCGCAGAAGGTACGTGACTGTGCCGGCGACCATGCCGATGCCGTACTGGCGGCCGGCTGGGGCGACATCGCCGGCCTACTCAGGGGTTCGACCACCCCGACGACACAGAAGGATGCTTCATGATCGACCTGACCGAACTGGCCGCCGCGGCACTCGCCGTCGCCGACCGTGTCGAGGGGGAGGTGCGCGCCGAGGCGGTGCGCTCGTTGCTCAACGTGGTGGGAACGACTATCGGTGCCGCCGCCACCACCGAGACCGACATCGTCGCCGCGGGGATGCGGCACAGCGGTGCCCCGGGTGACGCACCGGTGCCGGGTCGCGGCGACACCTTCGATCCGTCGTCTGCGGCGCTGATCACCGGATTCGCCGCCCATCTCGACGATTTCGACGACACCCACCTGGCCACCGTGGTGCACCCGGGTGCTGCCACCCTGGGCGCCGCGCTGGGGGCGAGCTGGCTGCGTGACCGCGGCACCGGCGAACTGCTGCCCGACCGCAGCGGTGACGAACTGCTGCGCGCCTTCGCCGTCGGCATCGAGCTGCAACTGCGTGTCGCGGTCGCGATGTCGCCGTCGCACTATGACGCCGGCTGGCATATCACCGGGACCGTGGGATCGCTCGGCGCCGCCACCGCCGCGGCGCTGCTGCTCGGGCTGGATGCCGAGACCACCGGCCGCGCGCTGGGAATCGCGTCCAGCATGACGATCGGTCACCGCGAGGGCTTCGGCACGATGAACAAGCCGCTGCACCCCGGCAAGGCCGCCGCCAACGGGCTGGTGGCCGCCGCGGCCGCCGCCCGGGGACTCGACGCGTCGCCGTCGGCGCTGGACGGGCCACGCGGCTACTTCGCGGTGATGGCCCCGGAGCTGGCTCCCGGCCTGCTCGTCGACGGGTGGGGCGAGCGCTGGGAACTGTTGTCCAACACCTACAAACCGTATCCGTGCGGCATCGTCACCCATCCCGCGATCGAGGCCGCCGAGCGGCTGCACCAGGCGGTCGGCGGGCGGGAGATCGAACGGGTCGAGGTCCGGTGCCATCCGCTGGTGGTGGAGTTGACCGGCAACCCGGATCCCGGCGACGGGCTGGCCGCACGGTTCTCGACCGTCCACGGTGTCGCCGCGGGCGTGCTCAGTGGCGCCGTCGATCTGGGCTCCTACGACGACGCCTACGTGCGCTCGGCGGCGCTGATCGCGATGCGGGCCAGGGTCGAGCTGATTCCTGATCCCGACATTCCGCGTGCCACAGCGCATCTTGCGGTCACGTTGGCCGACGGGAGCACCGAGAAGTGCACGGTCGAGAATGCCCGGGGCAGCCTCGAGGCGCCGCTGACCGACGACCAGCTGGACCGCAAGGTCCTGGCTCTGGTGGAGCGCACCCTGTCCGGGCGGGAAAAGGAGATCGTCGAGATCTCCCGGTCGGTCGCGGACGCATCGAGCGCCCGCACCTGGTTCTCCGCCCTGGCCGCCGATCCGAAAGGCAACTGACCCATGAGCTCGGATATCACCGCCCGGACAGCGGCTTTCGTCGCCGGACTGAACTGGGACGACGTTCCCGCGTCCGCGCAGGCGGCCGCCCGCAGGACCGCGGCCAACGTGATCGGCCTTTCGGTCGGCGCGGCGCACTCCCCAGCCGCGGAGGCCGCGGTGGCCGCCGCCGGAGACCTCGGCCTGTCGGGTTCGGCGCAGGTGCTGGGCCGTGCCGAGGCGCTGACCGCGCCGTGGGCGGCCCTGGTCAACGGATTGACCGCCCACGTCGAGGATTTCGACGACACCTACCTGGCGTGCATCCTGCATCCCGGTGCGCCGGTGGTCCCGGCGGCACTGGCCGCCGCCGAGCTCACGGGCGCCGACGGAGCCACGCTGATGACCGGCGTGGTGGCCGGTGTCGAGGTCGCCAGCAGGATCGGTGATGCTTTGTGGCCCAGCCACTTCGACCGCGGCTGGCACGTCACCGCCACCACCGGTCCCGTCGGGGCGGCGTGCGCGGCCGCTCGGGTCCTGGGGCTCGACGCGAGCCAGACCGCGCATGCGATCGCGATCGCCGCGACGCAGGCGGCCGGCCACACCGAACAACTCGGCTCGATGACGAAGTCCTTCCAGGTGGGCCGCGCGGCCGCCACCGGAGTGGAGGCCGCGCTGCTGGCGCAGCAGGGATTCACCGGTCCGGTGGAGCCGCTGGCCGGTCGGCGCGGGATGTCCGCCCTGATGGCCGACGATGCGGACTGGTCGACGGTGGACGACCTGGGATCGCGCTGGCTGGTCGAACAGAACGCACTGAAACCGTACAGCTGCGGCATCGTCAGCCATCCCGTGATCGACGCCGGCGTCTTCCTGCGCGCCCAGGGCGTGGATCCGGCGCGCGTGGCCTCGGTGGCGTTGGAGGTGCATCCGCGGGTGCTCGACGTCATGGGTGTCACGGAGCCGGAAACCGGTCTGCAGAGCAAGTTCTCGGTCTACCACTGCTTCGCGGTGGGGTTGGTGCGGGGCGCGGGCGGACCGGCCGAGTTCAGTGACGACGCCGCGCTCGATCCGCAGGTCGTGCGGGTGCGCGGCCGCGTCACGGTGAGCCTCGACGGCACCCTGGCCGCCGACTCGTGCCGGATGACCGCCACCCTCGACGACGGCAGCACCGTCGCCCACACCGTCGAGCACGCCACCGGCAGCACGGCGGCGCCGATGACCGACGATCAGCTCCGGGACAAGGTGCTGCGGCTGACCGGACATCTCGACGATCCGGCCCGGCTGTGGGACACCGCCTGGCGCCTCGACGAGATCGGTTCGGCCGCAGAACTGTTCGCGGCTGCCAGGTAAGGCCCCCGATCCCGCCCACCCTCGGCCGCTGGCTGCAACTGGCCGTCGTCGCCACCGTGGTGTCGGCGGGCTTCGTCGCTGTCGGCCTGCCGACACCGATGCTGTTCGGCGGACTGGTCGGCGCGCTGATCTATGCGCTGGCCCGGCCGTCGGCCCCGCTGCGCCTGCCCGGGTCCTGGTTTCAGGCCGGGCAGGCGGTGGTCGGCGTGGTCGTCGGGTCCGCGATCGAGTGGGAGACGCTGGCCGGACTGGGCGCCCGCTGGCTGATCGTGCTGGGCATCTCCTGCTTCGCGCTGGTGGTCAGTGTGCTGATCGGCAGTCTGCTGACCCGCCGCGGAGCGAGTCCGGCGACGGCGGCGTTCTCGTCGGTCGCCGGCGGTGCCATCGGCCTGACCGCGATGGCCGACGATCTCGGGGCGGACTCGCGAGTGATCGCGGTCCTGCAGTACCTGCGGCTGCTGGTGGTGCTGCTGACGTTGCCGGTCGTGGTCACGGTCGTGTTCGGCGCAGACGGGGTCGGCGACGGACTCGCGGCCGGCGGCGGGGACTGGCGCGTCGACCTGCCGTTCGTGGCGATCGCGCTGATCGGCGGGGTACTGGTCGGCAGGCTGGTGCGGCTGCCGTCACCGGCACTGCTCGGCCCGCTGCTGGTCGCCGCACCGCTGACCCTGGTGCCGTACTTCTCCGGCGCCGGGGTGCCGGTGCTGGTGGCCGGGCTCGGCTACCTCGCGATCGGGTTGCAGGTGGGCCTGAAGTTCACCGTCGAGAGCCTGCGGTCGATCGGCCGGATGATGCCGATCGCGATGCTGACCATCGTGGTCACGCTGCTGGGTTGCGCAGGACTGGGCTGGATCCTGACACTGACCACCGACGCCACCCCGCTGGACGCCTACCTGGCCACCACGCCGGGCGGCATCTACGCGGTGATGGGAACCGCGGCCTGGCTCGGCGCCGACGTGACCTTCGTGGCGGCCGCCCAGATCCTGCGGATGCTGATCGTGCTGGCACTGGCGCCGTTCCTGGCCGCCTATTTCCGGCGTCGCGCGTCAGGCTGATACGCTCACGCGACGACGGCGTGCGCGACGGCGTCGCCCACCTGGTGGTCGCTGAGCGTGCTGTGTTCGACGAGGGTGTGCGACAGCACCGCCCGCACCATCACCTCGGCGGCCTGCACCTTCGGCATCCGCAACCGCGCCGCGTCGACGGTGAGCACCGGCGTGACGACGGCCGCGACGGTCTGCACGAGGTCCATCCGCGCGTCGCCGACGGTCAGCACCGCGTGCAGCAACCAGTGCGGTTCGTGGTCGCGGATGTAGGTGAACGCCCGGTGGCTGCGCAGATACCGCAGCGCCGAGACGACGATCGTCGCGACCAGCGCCGCCGGTTCCGCGGTGACGTCGATGTCGGTGTGCACCGCGGCGAGCATCGATGCGATCTCGTGCCGGGCCATCGCCCCGACCAATCCGTCCTTGTCCCCGAACTCCCGGTAGGCCGTGGCCCGGGAGACCCCGGCGTGCGCCGCCACCTGACTCAGCGTGAGGGTGTCGAGGCCACCGGCGGCGACCAGTTCGACGCCGGAGCGCAGCATCGCGTCGAACGACCGGGTGGAGGGCATCACTGGTTTTCTACCGCAGCCGGGGGCATTGACGGACCACCCGACTGAGACTAATTTGCGTATCAGTCTCAGAAGTGGGGGTTCGGTGCCAACGACATCGCCGGTGGAGCCGTCCGTTGATCTCGCCCGGCTGCCCTCACTGCGCCATTACCTCGATTCGCTTTCGGCTGCCGAGCGCCGGGCCGCCCTGGACCGGCTGGCCGCGTTCTCACCCGAGGATCTGAGCAGCCTCGGCGTCAGCGAGCCGCAGTCCGTCGAGTCCGACTACCGGGTCGAGGAGATCGGCGGGACCATTCCGGCCGGGTTGGCCGGCACGCTCTACCGGAACGGCCCCGGCCGGTGGCAGGACCACACCGGTCGGCCGCTGCACCATCTGTTCGACGGCGACGGGATGCTCTCGGCGTTCACCATCGATCCGGCCGGCGTGCGGTACCGGAACCGGTACGTGCGCACCGCGCACTTCCGGGGCCGCTCGGGCGTCAGCCACATGGGTACCGCGGCGCCGGGCGGCCGGCGGGCCAACATCGGCCGCGTCCCGCCGAATCTGGCCAACACCAACGTCGTCGAGCACGCAGGCCACCTCTACGCACTCTGGGAGGGCGGTCCACCGCACGAGATCGACCGGGACACTCTCGACACCCTCGGCGTGCGCCGATTCGGCGGCGAATTGCGTTGGCTGGGAACCTATTCCGCACATCCGAGCTTCTGTCCGAGCAGCGGGGCGATGTTCAACTTCGGCGTCGAGTTGGTGCCTCGGCCGCATCTGCGCATCTACCGCACCGACCGCAGCGGACGGCTCCGGCATTTCCGGTCGACGCCGCTGCCGTACGCGGCCATGGTGCACGACTTCGCGATCACCGAACGCCATGTCGTGTTCCTGGTCTCGCCGATCATCCCTGACGCGATGGCGGTGGCGTTGGGGCGCGCGCCGATCGGCGACACCCTGCGGTACCGCCCGGAACGCGGCAGCACCTTCATATTGGTGCCCCGCGACGGCGGAAAGATCCGCCGGATCGACCACGACCCGGTGCTGCAGTTCCACCTGAGCAACGCCTTCGACGACCGCGGGGACGTCGTGGTCGACGCGATCACCTACGCCGACGGCCGCATGCTGGAACGCATCGCGCGGTTCCACACCAGTTCGCTCGCCGACGCCCCTTCGGTGTTCACCCGATTCCGGGTCAGCGCCGCCGGCCGCGTCAGCGCGGAACCGCTGAGCGAGGCGCCCAGCGAGTTCCCGCGCCATCATCCGGCCCATGAGGGCCGCCCGCACCGGTACGCCTACGTCAACACCCGCACGCGCCTTGGCGCGTTCTACGACTCGGTCACCAAACTCGATCTCGCGGACCGGCGCGAGTTCACCTACACCGCGGACGAGCCCGGGAACAGCTTCTGCGAGCCGGTGTTCACCCCGCGGCCCGGCGGTGTCGCCGAGGACGACGGGTGGCTGCTCACGGTGGAATATCAGGCGGCCCGGCAGGCGTCGCGGCTGGTCATCCTCGATGCCGCCGACCCGACGCGGGGCCCGCTCGCGACGGCCCAGCTGACCGGTCACGTCCCGCAGGGTTTCCACGGCAACTTCTCGGCGCGCCCGGCCTGAGGACCGCGCACGGCGCCGCACGGGCGGATACCCGGCTATTGACACCTGTCAACTATGGCCAAGTAAAGTCGGCCCATGCAGATCCGCGACACCGCCGTTGCCACCCCCGACAAGCCCGCCATCATCATGTATCCGAGCGGGACGGTGGTGACGTTCGGCGAACTGGAGGCGCGCGCCAACCGGCTGGCGCACCTGTTCCGGAACGCGGGTCTGGTCGAGGGCGACGCGGTCGCGATCCTGATGGAGAACAACGAGCACATCCACGCGGTGATGTGGGCCGCGCGTCGCGCCGGCCTGTACTACGTGCCGATCAGCACCCACCTGACCGCCGCCGAGGTCGCCTACATCGTCGACAACAGCGGCGCCAAGGCGATCGTCGGCTCGGCCAAGCTCGCCGACACGCTGGCCGGGCTCGGCGCAGAACTGCCGCAGGGGCTGCCGCCGGTGCGGCTGATCGCCGGGGGATCCCTCGACGGCTGGCAGAGCTATCCCGAGTGTGTGGCCGACCTGCCGGACACCCCGATCGACGACGAGATCGAGGGAGACCTCCTGCAGTACTCGTCCGGCACCACCGGACGCCCGAAGGGCATCAAACGCGAGCTGCCCCATGTCCCGCCCTCGGAATCGCCCGGCCTGATGGCCGCACTGGTGTCGTTCTGGATGCACCCCGACGCCGTCTACCTCAGCCCCGCCCCGCTGTACCACACCGCGCCGTCGGTCTGGTCGATGCAGACCCAGGCAGGCGGGATCACCACCGTCGTGATGGAGAAGTTCGACGCCGAGGGCGCGCTGGACGCGATCGCCAAGCACAAGGTGACGCACGGCCAGTTCGTTCCGGTGATGTTCACCCGGATGCTGAAGCTGCCCGAGGATGTCCGCACGTCCTACGACGTGTCCAGCCTGGAGCGCGTCATGCACGCCGCCGCACCGTGCCCGGTCGAGGTCAAGAAGCAGATGATCGACTGGTGGGGCCCGATCGTCGACGAGTACTACGCGTCCTCGGAGGCCCACGGGTCCACGCTGATCGGCGCCGAAGACTGGCTGACCCACCCGGGCTCGGTCGGCAAGCCGCTCAGCGGTGTCATCCACATCGTCGGCGAGAACGGCGAGGAACTGCCGCCCGGCCAGGCCGGCGAGATCTACTTCGAGGGCGGCTACGACTTCGAGTACCTCAACGACCCCGACAAGACCGCGTCGTCGAGGCATCCGCAGGGCTGGAAGACGGTGGGCGACATCGGCTATCTGGATGAGGACGGCTACCTCTACCTGACCGACCGGCGCCACCACATGATCATCTCCGGCGGGGTGAACATCTATCCGCAGGAGGCCGAGAACCTGCTCGTCACCCATCCGAAGGTGATGGATGCGGCGGTCTTCGGGGTCCCCGACGAGGAAATGGGCCAGCGGGTCGCCGCCGCGGTCCAGACCGTCGACCCCGCCGACGCCACCGACGAGTTCGCCGCCGAACTGATCGGCTGGCTTCGGGACCGCCTCGCGCACTACAAGTGTCCGCGCACGCTGTGGTTCGAGGCGCAGTTGCCGCGCACCGACACCGGCAAGCTCTACAAGCAGGAGCTGATAAAGAAGTACTCGTGAGCGATCCGGTCGAACTCGCGGGCGGTATCCGCGTCGCCGTCGGGGATCCCGACGACGCCGCCACGTTCACGCTGACCGAGGAGCCCACCGGCGACCGCCGGGCGGTCACCGTCGACTCGGTGCCCGACGCGCTGGCCGCGCTGGCGCAGCGCTGCGACCGGTGGCCGCAGGCGG
>NZ_BCRS01000082.1 GCF_001552715.1 Mycolicibacterium vaccae NBRC 14118 = CIP 105934
TGGCCGCCCCCGCCGATCTGGACGTCGACGGACTGCTCGTCGTCGGCGGCGCCCGCCCGGCCGGCACCCTTGCCGGGCTCCGAACACGTTGGGCTGCTGTGACCGTAGACGGGCAGCGATCGACGGTCACCGGCCTGGGCGACGCGCAGCCCGGCTTCGTCACCGAACTGGAGCTGAGTCCGGCCGACGCATCCGGGGCGGCGGACGTCGCGCTCGGACTGGTACTGCCGTGCTGGACCCTGCTGGGCATGCTGGACCGCGCGGTGGAGCTGACCGTCGCGCACGTCGGCCTGCGCAAGCAGTTCGGCCAGACGTTGTCCTCGTTTCAGGGCGTGCAGTTCCAGCTCACCGACGCCGAAGTGGAGCGCAGCGGCCTCGACATCCTGGCCAAGCACGCACTGTGGAGTGTCGCGACCGGCGACGCGCATGCGGTCACCGATGCGCTGGCGCTGCGGCTGGCGGCCATCGAGGCCGCCGACGTGGTGTTCCGGGTGTGCCATCAGCTTCATGGTGCGGTCGGCTTCTGCGACGAGACCACGCTATCGTGGCTGTCGCGGTACAGCCAGCCGTTGCGCCGCCTGCCGTTCGGCTCGTCCGGCGCCCGCGACCATCTCACCCGGCTGGCCGGCAAGCGCGGCCTGACAGGGCTGTTCGCATGACCGCCGAAACTGAAGATCTGCGCGATCATCCGGCGGATTCTCGGTCACAAGCTCAGTTTCGCGAGCAGGTGCGGGCCTGGTGTCGTGAGCACATCCCGGCCGACTGGCGCGCGACCCAGACCGGGGCGAGCGACGACGAGTTCGTCCGCTTCCAGAAGGCCTGGTTCGCCGAGCTGCGCAGCGCTGGGTATGCGGTGCCGCACTGGCCGGCGGAATGGGGCGGCGGGCTTTCTGTCGACCAGCAGGTGGTGTTGTACCAGGAGCTGGCCGCCCACGACGCACCGCGACTGGTGCTGGCGTTCGTCGGGATCCACCACGCCGCGTCCACACTGCTGATCGCCGGCACCGAGGAGCAGCGCCGGCGGCACCTGCCGGCGATCCTGGACGGCGAGATCTGGGTGCAGGGCTTCTCCGAACCCGAGGCGGGCTCGGACCTGGCCGCGCTGCGCACCACCGCCCGCCAGGTGGGTAACGGCGACGAGTTCGTGGTCAACGGGCAGAAGCTGTGGGCCAGCGGCGGGTTGTACGCCGACTGGTGTCTGCTGCTGGCCCGCACCGACCCCGGCGCGCCGAAGCGCAAAGGCATCTCGTACTTCCTGCTCGACATGACCAGTCCCGGGGTCGAGGTCCGTCCGATCCGCAACGCGGTCGGCGACTCCCACTTCTGCGAGATCTTCCTCGACGACGTCACGATTCCCGCGGCCAACCTGGTCGGCCCCGAGAACGAGGGCTGGCAGGTGGCGCAGGCGACGCTGGGCGCCGAGCGGGGGATGACGATGCTCGAGCTCGCCGAACGGCTCGGCAACGCGGGCTTCCGCCGGCTGGTCGAGTCCGCGCCGCTGGACGACCCGGTCGTCGCCGACCGGCTGGCCGCGTTCGACACCGAGATCACCGGGCTGCGCGGGCTGTGCCGACAGATCGTCGAACACGGGGCGGTCGGGCCCGCCGACGCGTCGATCGTCAAGCTGTACTACAGCGAACTGCTGCAACGACTCACCGATTTCGGCGCCGAGATCGGCGGTCTGGACGCGCACACCGTGCTGGCCAAGCCGATGTCCAGCGGATGGGAATCCGGGTCGTGGGTGCTGGATTTCGTGGGTTCCTGGGAGTGGACGATCCCCGGTGGCGCCAGCGAGATCCAGCGCACCATCATCGCCGAGCGTGGGCTGGGGCTGCCGCGGGAACCGAGCGTCGCGTGACAGACACCGCGTTCTCCGAGTTCCACGACGAACTGCGCACGGCGGCAGGGGAGCTGCTGGCCAAAGACCGTGCGCCCGACTGGGCGGTGCTGGTCGAGGCCGGATGGACCGGCCTGGAGGTTCCCGAACGGCTGGGCGGGGCCGGTGCGACGTTCGTCGAGACCGCGCTGGTCCTGGAACAGATCGGGCGGGCCGCTGCCGCGAGCCACTACCTCGGCAGCGCGGTGCTGGCCACCGGGGCGCTGAACCTGTTGTCGCCCAGCAGTGGTCGCGATGAGCTGCTGTCCGGTGTTGCGTCCGGACGCAGCCGCCTGGCCGTGATCGCCGACGGGTTCACCGTCGACGGAGCGACGCTGACCGGACATGCGGCGTTCGTCCCCGACGCGGTCGGCGCCGAGCGGCTGCTGGTGCTGACCGGCGGCGCGGTGGCGGTGGTGGACAGCGCGCAGGTGACCGTCGCGGCGCAGCCCGTCGTCGACGAGACACGCGGGCTGGCGACCGTCACTGCCGACGCGGCAGGTATCGCCGATCTGTTGACGTTCGACGGTGACGCGGAGGCGCTGCGGCATCGCGCCGAGCTCGCCGTGGCCTGCGACAGTCTCGGTCTGGCTGAGCAGATGCTCACGGCCACCGTCGATTACGTGAAGGTGCGGCACCAGTTCGGCCGGCCCATCGGGTCGTTCCAGGCGGTCAAGCACGCGTGCGCCGACATGCTCGTCGCCATCGAGGTGGCCCGCCGGCTGATCTCCGACGCAGTCGGCGTACTCGCCGACGGTGGCGACGCCGCAGTGCCCGCCGCGATGGCGAAGTCCTACGCCTGCTCGGCTGCGGTCGAGGTGGCGGGCAAGGCGATGCAGCTGCACGGCGGAATCGGCTACACGTGGGAGAGCGGCATCCACGTCTACCTCAAACGCGCCACGCTGAACCGGGCACTGTTCGGTTCTCCTGCAGCGCAACGGAAACGACTCTCACAGAGATATTCGAAAGGGATATGACCATGGGTGTACCCGTGTACAAGCGCATTCTGGACCTCTTCGAGGCCGAGGGCGTCAACACGCTGTTCGGGATCCCCGACCCCAACTTCGTGCACATGTTCACCGAGGCCGACGCCCGCGGGTGGTCGGTCGTCGCGCCGCACCACGAACTCAGCGCCGGCTTCATGGCGGAGGCGGCGTCCCGGATGACCGGCAGGCCGGGCCTGTGCATCGGCACCCTCGGCCCGGGCGTGGCCAACATCGCCGGGGCGATGATGTGCGCACTGGTGGAGAATTCGCCGGTGATCTTCCTCGGCGGGCAGCGCGCCCGCATCACCGAGCGTCGGGTGCGCCGCGGTCGCATCCAATTCATCCAGCAGGAAGGTCTTTTCGCGCCGTCGGTGAAGTACAGCAGCTCAATCGAATACGCCGATCAGACCGACGAGATCGTGCACGAGGCCATCCGCCGGGCCATGTCGGGCACCCCCGGACCGGCCTACATCGAGTTCCCGTCGCACGTCATCCTCGAGGAACTCGACCTCGGTGACGCGCCCGAGCCGTCGGCCTACCGGCTGGTGAACCAGGGCGCGGGCGCCCCCGAGGTGGCCAGGGCCATCGAGCTGATCCGGCAGGCGAAGAGCCCGATCCTGTTGGTGGGCCACGGTGTTCACACCTCACGGACCCAGGACCAGGTCCGCGAACTGGCCGAGCTGATGGCCTGCCCGGTGATCCAGACCTCCGGCGGCACCTCGTTCATCCCCGGCCTGGAGGACCGCACCTTCCCGTACCTGTTCTCCCCGGCCGCCAACGCCGCCGTCGAGGAGTCCGACCTGTGCGTCGCGCTGGGCACCGAACTCGGTGAGCCGATGCACTACGGCCGCACCCAGCACTGGGCCGCCAACGACGCCCACCGCAAGTGGGTGTACGTCGAGCAGGATCCCACCGCCATCGGGGTGAACCGCCGCTTCGACGTGCCGCTGGTCGGCGACCTGCGCGGGGTGGTGCCGCAACTGGTCGAGGCGCTGCGGGACACCCCGCGGACCCCCTCGGCCAACCTGGGAGCCCTGGTCGACGCCGACGCCGCCGAACTGGCCCGGGTGGCCGAGGAGGCCCCGACCGGGCGCACCCCGGTGCACCCGGCCCGGTTCGTCGTCGAGGCCACCAAGGCGTTCGACGAGTACGCCCACGACGGCATCATGGTCCGCGACGGCGGGGCGACGGTGATCTTCCAGTGGACCTATTCGCAGACCAAGCCGCGCGACGTGATCTGGAACCAGAACTTCGGCCACCTCGGCACCGGCCTGCCTTACGCCGTCGGCGCGTCGGTCGCCGAGGGGCGCAAACGTCCGGTCATGCTGCTCACCAGCGACTCGGCGTTCCTGTTCCACATCGCCGAACTGGAGACCGCGGCCCGGGAGAACCTGCCGCTGGTCTGCGTGGTCGGCGTCGACCACCAGTGGGGCCTGGAAGTCGGCGTCTACAAGCGCACCTTCGAGCAGCCGTCGCCGCAGCCGGGCGTGCACTGGAGCAAGGACGTCCGGATGGACAAGATCGCCGAGGGCTTCGGCTGCCACGGCGAATACGTCGAGAAGGAGGACGAGATCGGTCCGGCCATCCAACGTGCCTACGCCAGCGGCAAGACCGCGGTGGTGCATGTGTGCATCGACCCGAAGGCCAACTCCGAGGAGATGCCGAAATACGACCGTTTCCGTACCTGGTATGCCGAAGGCACCCAGTAGAGATGCGATCTAGGGAAGAGTGGACACATGCGTGATTATCTGAAGCACTACATCGACGGGCAGTGGATCGAGCCGGTCCGGCCCAACGCACTGGAGGTCGACAACCCGACCACCGAGGAGATCTCCGGCAGGATCGCACTGGGCTCGTCGGCCGATGTCGACCTCGCGGTCACCGCGGCGAGACGCGCATTCGACACCTGGGCGCTGAGCACCCGGGAGGAGCGCCTCGAGCTGCTCGGCGCGATCATGGCCGAATACCAGAAGCGCGCCGGCGAACTGGCCGAGGCCGTCACCGAGGAGATGGGCGCACCCGCGTCGCTGGCGGCCGGGCCGCAGGTGAATCTCGGCATGGGTCACCTGGCGACCGCGATCGACGCGCTGAAGAACTTCGCGTTCGAGGAGCAGCACGGCAGCACCCTGGTGGTCAAGGAGCCGATCGGGGTCTGCGGGCTGATCACGCCGTGGAACTGGCCGATCAACCAGATCGCGTGCAAGGTGTTCCCGGCGCTGGCCACCGGCAACACGATGGTGCTCAAACCGTCCGAGGTGGCGCCGTATTCGGCGCAGATCTTCTCCGAGATCATCGACGCCGCCGGGGTTCCGGCCGGCGTGTACAACCTGGTCTACGGTGACGGGCCCGGTGTGGGGGCGGCGATCTCCAGCCACCCCGACATCGACATGGTGTCGTTCACCGGCTCGACCCGCGCAGGCGTCGAAGTCGCCCGCAACGCGGCCCCGACCGTAAAGCGCGTCACCCAGGAACTGGGCGGCAAGAGCCCGAACATCGTGCTCGACGACGACGACTTCGCCAAGAGCGTGGCCGCGGGTACCTCGGTGATGATGGTGAACAGCGGGCAGAGCTGCAACGCGCCGTCGCGCATGCTGGTGCCGAACTCGCGGATGGACGAGGCCATCGCGGTCGCCCGGGACACCGCGGCGGCGGTCAAGGTCGGTGACCCGTCCGACAAGTCCGCGATCGGGCCGGTCGCGTCGAAGGCACAGTTCGACAAGATCCAGGGCCTGATCCAGAGCGGTATCGACGAGGGCGCCACGCTCGTCGTCGGCGGAACCGGACGTCCCGACGGCATCGACAAGGGCTACTACGTCAAGCCGACGGTGTTCGCCAACGTCACCAACGACATGACGGTCGCGCGCGAGGAGATCTTCGGCCCGGTGCTGTGCATCCTGGGCTACGACGACCTCGATCAGGCCGTCGCGATCGGCAACGACACCGAATACGGTCTGGCCGGGTATGTTTCGGGCGCCGACCTGGAGCAGGCGCGTGCGGTGGCGCGCCGCATCCGGGCCGGTTCGGTTGCGATCAACCACGGCTTCGACATGGCCGCGCCGTTCGGCGGCTACAAGCGCAGCGGCAACGGCCGCGAATGGGGGCCGTTCGCGTTCGACGAGTTCCTCGAGGTCAAGGCCGCGCTGGGCTACACCCCCGCCTAACCGTGTGAATCGGGCGCGCTCAGGTGGTGCCTGAGCGCGCCCGGTCCGCAGGTCGAGCCCGGCGCGCGATGAGTTCCCGCGGGGTGCCCGGTCTGCATCGGTGACCATCCGCCACCGAGGAGACTCAATGCCCGTTCGCACCCTCGCCCCGCTGGGCGCACCCATCTGGATCGACCTGGCCACCTCCGACCTCGACCGCGCCCGAGACTTCTACGGGACGGTCTTCGGCTGGACCTTCGACGCGGCCGGGCCCGAGTACGGCGGTTACGTCACCGCGCTTCTCGACGGCCGGCCGGTGGCCGGGCTGATGGCCAACGACCCGCAGTGGAACGCACCCGACGGCTGGACCACCTACCTGCACACCGCCGACGTCGACGCGACCGTCGCCACGGCGGCCGCGGCCGGCGGCACCCCGTGCGGGCCGACGATGGACGTCCCCGACAAGGGCCGGATGGCCATGCTGGCCGACTCTGCGGGCGCGCTCTTCGGGCTGTGGCAACCTACCGGCCACCGCGGGTACGAGGTCGTCGGCGAACGCGGCGCTCCGGTCTATCACCAGCTGACCACCCGCGACTACGGCGCCGCGCTGACCTTTTACCGGGAGGTTTTCGGCTGGGCCACCGACACAGTCGCCGATTCCGACGAGTTCCGCTACAGCACAGCAACCTTCGAGGGGGAGGCGCTGGTCGGGGTGATGGACGGGGGCAACATCCCAGGGGACTGGGCGTCGCACTGGTCTTTCTTCCTCGGCGCCGACGACGTCGACAAGACCGTGCAGTTGGTCACCGACAACGGCGGCGGCGTCCTGCGCGGCGCGGAGGACACCCCGTACGGCAGGCTTGCCGCGGTCACCGACCCGACCGGTGCCGCGTTCAACCTGTCCTCGCTGGAGGGCTGACGGCTTCCCTGGTCAGCCGATGCGAAGACTTGTAGCGAGACTGCCCGCTCGCGAGGAAGATGGCGGGTGGGGGCTATGACGGCGACCGCATCGGCAACATGGGGGGACCATGGCGAAGTTTCCGGACGTGGTGGTGACGGGGGTCGCCATGACCACCGCACTGGGCACCAGCGTCGAATCGACCTGGCAGGGGCTGCTCGCGGGGCACAGCGGCATCAGACACCTGGACGACCCGTTCGTCGAGGAGTTCGACCTGCCGGTCCGTATCGGCGGGCACCTGCTGGAGACCTTTGACGACCAGTTGACCCCGGAGGAGGTCGAGAGCAACTCCTATGTCCAGCGCATGGCGCTGGTGCTGGGCCGGCGGGTGTGGGAAAACGCCGGCGCACCCGTGGTGGACCCGCTCCGGTTGGCCGTGTCCATCGGCACCGGAATCGGCGGCCTGGAGGTGATGGCGTTCGCCTATGACGATATGCGCAACCGCGGCTACCAGGTCATTTCGCCGACCACGGTGCAGAAGTACATCCCGAGTGCCCCGTCCACATCGGTCGCCGTCGAACGCCACGCGTGCGCGGCCATCATGACCCCGGTCTCGGCCTGCGCGTCGGGCTCCGAGGGCGTGGCGCAGGCGTGGCGGCAGATCATCCTGGGTGAGGCCGACATCGCGATCTGCGGGGGAGTGGAGTCCCGCATCGAGGCTGTCCCGATCGCCGGGTTCGCCCAGATGCGCATCGTGATGTCGACCAACAACGACGACCCCGCCGGCGCCTGCCGGCCGTTCGACAGGGACCGCGACGGTTTCGTGTTCGGGGAGGGCGGCGCGCTGCTGGTGATCGAGACCGAAGCGCACGCCAAGGCACGCGGCGCGAACATCCTGGGCCGGGTGATGGGGGCGAGCATCACCTCGGACGGATTCCACATGGTCGCACCAGATCCGAACGGTGAGCGGGCCGGCTACGCGATGACGCGGGCGATCCAGTTGGCCGGTCTGTCACCGACCGACATCGACCACGTCAACGCCCACGCGACCGGCACCAGCGTGGGTGACCTCGCGGAGTCGGTGGCCATCAACAATGCGCTCGGCGGCCATGCGCCCGCGGTGTACGCACCCAAGGGCGCACTCGGACACTCGGTGGGCGCGGTCGGCGCGGTCGAGTCGATCCTGACCCTGCTGGCCCTGCGCGACGGCGTGATCCCCCCGACGCGCAATCTGAAGAACCTGGACCCCGAGATCAATCTGGACGTGGTGGCGGGAAGCCCGCGCCCCGGCGACTACCACTACGCGATCAACAACTCGTTCGGCTTCGGCGGGCACAACGTGTCGCTGGTGTTCGGCCGGCCCTGACCGTCAGGCCTTGACGAGCGTGAACTGCGCCAGTTCGCTGATGCCGCGGTTGAAGAAGTCGCTGCAGCCGGTCAGGTACTTCATATAGCGCTGGTACACCTCTTCGGACGTCGCCGCGACCGCCTCGTCGTGGTGGGCTTCCAGCGCCTCCGCCCAGGTGTCGAGCGTGCGCACATAGTCCTTGTTCAGAAACTGCTTGTCCGCCAAGGTGAATCCCGCGTCGGCGGAGAGTTCGATGATGTTCTCCTCGCCGGGCACCGAGCCGCCGGGGAAGATCTCTTTGGCGATGAACCGCATGAACTTCAGGTCGGTCATCGTGATGGGGATGCCCATCTCCGGCCATTTCTTCAGCGGATGGCCGAGGATCGCCTGCAACAGCATGCGCCCGCCGCTGGGCAGCGCGTTGCTGCACATCGTGAAGAACGGCGCATAGCGCTCCTGGGGGAAAGCCTCGATCGCCTCGATGCTGACGATGCGGTCGACGGGCTCGTCGAACTGCTCCCAACCACGCAGCAGGATGCGGCGGGAGCGCTCGGTGTCGAGCCCGTCGAGCAGTTCCTGAGCGAACCCGCACTGGTTGCGGCTCAACGTCAGACCGATGACGTTGACGTCGTACTTCTCGACCGCACGCTTGAGCACCGAACCCCAGCCGCACCCGATGTCGAGCAGCGTCATGCCCGGCTGCAGCTCCAGTTTCCCCAGCGCCAGATCGATCTTGGCCAGCTGCGCCTCGGCGAGCGTCATGTCGTCGCGCTCGTAGTAGGCGCAGCTGTACGTCCGGGACGGGTCCTGGAAAAGGCCGAAGAAGTCGTCGGAGAGGTCGTAGTGCGCCTGGACTTCTTCGAAGTGCGGCTCCATGTCCTTGCCCGCCTCGGGTGGGCTCACCGTGCGTTTGGCCATCCCCGACCGACCTCCATCCGAGAAACGGATCTTCGTTGCGTGTGCAAATCAGGTAACGCGTGTACTCAAATTACTACACCGTCGTCAGTCATGGCTTCTCGCAGGTGAATTGGACGACGTCGGTGTAGCCGTCGCGGAAAAGGTCCGCGCAACCGGTCAGATACCGGTAGAACCGCTCGTAGATCTCCTCGGAGGTGATCTCGATGGCCTCGTCCTTCTTCTCTTTGAGGTTCGCGGCCCAGGTGTCGAGCGTCTTCACGTAGTGCGGTTGCAGGTGCTGCTCGCGCGTCACCTCGTACCCGTTGCGCTTGGCCGCATCGGTCACCTGCGCGGCCAGCGGCAGCCGGCCGCCGGGATAGATCTCGTCCATGATGAACTTGATGAAGCGCACGTTCGACATGGTCAGCGGCAGCTTCTTGGCTTTGATCTCCTCGTCGCTGGGGATGATGATCGTGTGTAGCAGCATCACCCCGTCGTCGGGCATCCAGCTGAAGGTGTTCTTGAAGTAGTCGTCGTACTTGTTGAACCCGAAGTGCTCGAACGCGCCGATCGACACGATGCGGTCGACCTTGCCGTCGAACTCCTCCCACGGCTGCAGCCGCACCTCCATCTTCCGGTCGCTCTTGAGCTGAGGGAACCGGTTCTCTTCGATGTGCTGTTTCTGATTCTCCGACAGCGTCAGTCCGATGACGTTGACGTCGTACTTCTCCACCGCCCGGGCGATCGTCGAACCCCAGCCGCAGCCGATGTCGAGCAGCGTCATCCCCGGCTCCAGGCCGAGCTTGCCGAGCGACAGGTCCACCTTCGCCAGCTGCGCTTCTTCGAGGGTCATGTCGTCGCGCTCGAAATAGGCGCAACTGTAGGTCTGCGACGGGTCCTGCCAGAGCTTGAAGAAGTCGTTGGAGATGTCGTAATGGAACTGGACTTCTTTTTTATCCGAACCGCGGGTCTGAGATGCGGATTTGGACAGCCAGGCGGATTCGGCGGTCTCGTTCGGTTGTTCGGTGGAACTGTTCGGCATCGAGTGTCCTGTCGACATGGAGATATCACGCCCGGGCGGGGCGCTGGGTCTCCACTACCCTGCCTGGGAATCGCGAAACGGTCCGTGTCTGAATGTACGCGGAGACAGCGCCGCATCGCACGCCCCACGCCCACTGACGCGAAGATGGTGTGCATGCCCCCCACTCCGCAGACCTATGTCAAGGCGTGCATCAACGGCGTCCGTACCCCCGACCAGCATCCGAACCTGCCGGTCACGCCCGATGAACTGGCGGCCGAAGCGGTGGCCGCCCACCGGGCGGGGGCCAAAGCCGTGCACATGCATCCGAAGAACGCCGACGGCGTCGACTCACTGCACGCCGCCGAGGTCGACGCCGCGGTGGCCGCGGTGCGGCAGGCGCTGCCGGGGCTGCCGCTGGGCGTGACGACCGGATTCTGGGCGTTGCCCGATCCGGGGCAACGCCTGCGGGCGGTGCAGAGCTGGACTGTGCTGCCGGACTTCGCGTCGCTGAACTGGCACGAACCCGGTTCGCCGGAGCTGGCCGACGTGCTGCTGGGCCGCGGGCTCGGCGTGGAGGTCGGGATCTTCCACGCCGAGGCGGCGCAGGCCTGGGCGGCGTCCGACATCGCGGCGCACTGCATGCGCGTGATGATCGAGCTGGGCGCCGACGGTGACGTGTCGACGGCCGACGAGCTGCTGGGCATCATCGCCTCGGCCGGCTCGCCGGCGCCGGTGTTGTTGCACGGGCTCGACGAAAGTTGTTGGCCGCTACTGGAACATGCGGGTGCGCGGGGCGTGCAGACGCGGATCGGACTGGAGGACACACTGCTGCTGCCGGACGGCGCCGTCGCCGACGGCAACGCCGCGCTGGTCGCGGCCGCGGTCGAATTGCTCAGTCGGTAGGGGCGCCGAGCGCGAAGTCGGCGAAGTCGAAGCCCGGCACCACCACGCAGCTGACCAGGCACGGTTGGTCGTCCCGGGGGCGGGCGCGCTGCCAGTGGCCCGGCGGCACCACGAACTGCGGCGTCTCGCCGGCGGCGACGTCGGCGCCGAGCAGGTGGGCGGTCGCGGACTCCTGCTCCGCACCGACCTCGAGCACCAGCGGTCCGCCGGAATGGAACAGCCACAGCTCGGAACTGCGGACGGTGTGCCAGGCGGACTGCTGTCCCGGCATGAGCAGGAACAGGATGGCCGTCCCCGCATTGCGCACGCCGGTGTAGTCGGACGGGAGAACCGACTGAGGAATGGTCAGCTCACTGCGCCATGTCTCCTTGAACCAGCCGCCCTCGGGATGTGGCGAAAGGTCCAGACGACGCGCCCATTCGGGGAGATCGGTCATCGACCCACCCTAGTAGGCTGCCGGTCATGGGTCGCGCGCTACCGGGTTGGCTGGTTGCGCTGTGTGCTGCGCTGATCGCGGTCAGCGCGTGGCTGCCGTGGCTGAGATCTTCCGAGGGCGGCGGGCGGGCCAACGCGATCGGCGGCGTGGCCGGCGCGATGCCGGTACCCCCGCCGGGATTCGGGGTCGGTCAGCTGGTGGTGTTGCTGGCCTCGACGTTGGTGGTCGCGGGCGCGATGGCGGCCAGGGGCATCTCGGCTCGGCTGGCATCGACTGCAGCGCTGGCGATTTCAGTGGTGCTGGTCGTGCTGGCCGCGTGGTTCTACCGGCTCTACGTCTACCCGCCGGTGTCGCCGGGGTACGGCCTGTATGTCGCCGGGGGGCTCGCGCTGGCCGCGGTGTTGTTGTCGGTCTGGGCGATGTTGTCGGCGTGGAAGTCGCCGGTCGTGAAGGCGCACGTGCCGATGTGAGGGGTTTCGTCGAACCTGTCACGCTGACCGGCGCACGCGAGGTCACGTTGGAACCGCTGGCCCGTGAGCACATCCCGGAGATCGAGGCGGCGGCGGCGGACGGTGAGCTGGCGCGGTTGTGGTTCACCGCGGCGCCGAAGGCGGGCAGGGCCGGCGAGTGGGTGGACACGCGGCTGTCTGTGCAGCGGCCGGACACCGGGCTGACGTTCGTGGTGCGCGCACAGGGCGGCACGCTGGTCGGGTCGTCGAGCTACCTCAACGTCGACGGCGCCAACCGGCGGTTGGAGATCGGCAACACCTGGTACGTCGGCTCCGCGCGACGCACCGGGGTCAACACCGAGACCAAACTGGTGATGCTGGGCCATGCGTTCGACGTGTTAGGTTGCGTGGCAGTCGAATTCCGCACACATTTCATGAACTTCGACAGCCGTGCGGCGATCGAGCGCCTGGGCGCCAAGTGCGACGGGATTCTGCGCAGTCATCAACTGCTGCCCGACGGATCCCGCCGGGACACCGTGGTGTATTCGATCCTGGACCACGAATGGCCAGCCGTGCGGTCCAACCTGCGATTCAGGCTGGACCGCCACGGCTGACCGACGACGGGCCTACCCGGCCTCGACCGTGGTGGGCTCGATCGACTTCTGGTTACCGCTGTGGCTGACCTCGATCTTGCGCGGCTTTGCCTTCTCCGCGACCGGGATCGTCACCGTCAGCACGCCGTTCTCGTAGGTCGCCGAGATCGCCGAGGTGTCGATGCCGTCGCCCAGGGAGAGTTGCCGGCGGTAGCTGCCGAAGAATCGTTCGTTGGCCAGCCACTGCGCCGAATCCTCGGACCGGGCGGTGCGGTGCGCCGAGATGGTGAGGGTGCCGTTGTCGACGTTCACGTCGACCGAGCCGGGATCCACGCCGGGCAGGTCGGCGGTCAGAAGGTAGTGGTCGTCGATCTTGCAGAGGTCCATCGGCATGAACCGAGGGGCTCGATTTGATCCGGTCTGGCTGGTCAGCAAGCCCCGGGTCAGAGCGTCAAGGTCACTGAACGGATCAAAGCGGAGCACAGCAATCCACCTCCCTAATGTCACTCAGGGCCCGCCACCCCGACGGGCCGCTAAATCACTGTGCACCAGCGAGATTAGCACTCGAGGTGTGAGAGTGCCAAGAATTTTTCGGGGGTCTGCCGGCGAAGTTTCGGGGCGCGTTCAGGCGGTGCGGGTGAGCGCGACGTCGGCGCTGTCGGTCACTTCGGCTGTGCGCCCCGGCGCGGCCTGATGGGACCAGTACAGGTTGGTGTGGGCGATCACCGATTCCACCGGCGGGGCGCCCCACTGCGTCATGTCGCCGGCGGTGTGCGCGTCACCGACCAGGGCCACGTCGTAGCCGCGGGTGAAGGCCCCGTGCAGCGTCGAGCGTACGCACGCATCGGTTTCCGCGCCGGTGACCACGAGCCGGCCCACCGCGCCGTCGGCCAGGACGCTCTCCGGCGCGCACGGTCGGTCAGCGATGCGATGGTGGCGACGACCTCGGCCCGCCGGTGGGCGCCGTCGACCACCAGATTCTGCACGTCGACGACGAGAAGCGCACTGTTGGGCCGGTTCTCGAAGGTGCTCATCGCTACATTGTCGGCCGCGCGCGGTCCCGGCACTACGGAACGGGCTCGATCTGGGTGCCGCGGAGCCGGCCCCGGCACTGATCGCAGACCAGGGCGGGGGCGAACGTGCCCCCGCACCCCGTGTGGGTCAGCACCACCGCCCGCCCCTCGGGGGACGGGAACCAGCGTTGCGCCCACGCCAGCGCGCACACCAGGACCGGGAAGAACGCCCGCCCTTTGTCGGTGAGCAGGTAACGGTTGTCGTGCTGGGCGAGGATCCCCTCGTCGGTGAACACCGCCAACCGGCCGGCGACGGTGGCGGGCGGCGCACCCAACTGCGTCTGGAAGTCGGTGAACCGGCCTGCCCCGACGAACGCGGCGACCAGCAGCGCGAACGCCCACCGGTCGCCGAGCACGCTCATGGTCTGCGGGAACAGCAGCGCCGCACCGGAGCGGCGGCCACTGGACCGCCTGCGGTTGGTGCCCGACGGGATCGACCGCTCCCACGATCCGCTCGGGCCCCAGCGGGCGGCCACGTCGTCTGCGCCGGCCGTCCCGGCACATGACCGGCACGTCACCTCGGGCCGGAACGACTGCCCGCATCCGCGGTGACGCATGCCGGGCAGTGGCTCGGTGTGCTCGGGCACCCAGCGGCGTTCCCACTCCCAGATCGAGGTCAGCACCGGCCACAGCGAACGACTCTTCGGGGTGAGCAGGTACTCCGAGCGCGGAGGGTTGTCCTGGTACCGGCTGCGCACGAGGAGTTCGTCGGCGGTCAGCGCGCGCAGCCGGCCTGACAGCACCGCGTTGGACACCGGCAACGCGTCCACGAAGTCGCCGTAGCGGCGCGCCCCCAGCATGGCCCGCTGGATGATGAGCAGCGTCCACTCGTCGGCGAGCAGGCCCAGCATGCGGGCGACCGCGTTGGGCGGGTCGGGCAACTACAGGCCGATCGCGGTGGCCGCGGAGTCGGCGTCGCGCCACCGGGGCAGGTCGGCGCCCGGGGCCCACGTCGAGTGTGTGCCACTGGAGATCCGCTCGGGCAGTTGCAGTTTGCAGACCGGGCCGTCCTCGACCCGGGCCGCGTCGAACACCAGGCAGTACGACTGGTCGGCATTCATGTCGGTGGTCAGTGTGACCAGGTAGCCGTCGTCTTCGGCTTGGCCGCCGACCCGCGGTGCCATCGCGGTCTCGCTGCCGAACACCCCGTCGCCGAAGCCGAAGTGCTGTTCGGCGCCGGTGTGCAGGTCGTGGCGGACCAGACCGTCGAACAGGAACCAGCCCGGTTTGCCGGTGGCCGCGTAGGTGAAGCGGTGCGGTCGTCCGGCGTAGTCGGGGTTGATCATGCCGAATTCGGTGAAGCTGTCGGACAACTGCTCCTCGCGGGCCTGGCCGGTGACGAGGTTGAAGCGCCACCGGTGCAGCCGCGTCTGCATGCCGTCCAGCGAGAGGCTGCGGAAGATCTGCTGCCACTTGCGGCTCATCCCGTTGTCGACGCCCTGGGTCGGCTCCGGGTCGCCCTGGAAGAACCCCTCCAGCACGATCTCGTCGCCGTCCTCGTAGGCATTGGGGAAGTGCAGCACGTAGGTGGGGTCGGTCTCGAACCACATGATCTGCGAGGTGTCGCCGCGGCGCGGGACGACGGCGAACCGCGACGGCAGATCACGGTGGAACCGGGGCAGATGGATGTTGTGTTCGAGCAGCGCGGCGTCCCAGAACAGCGGAAAGTCGTTGAGTATCACGTAGTTCTCGGTGAACGCCATGTCGTGCGGCAGCCGCGGGCCCGGGAGCGGCACGTCGATGTTGTGCACCACCTCGCCACCGGAACTGACCACCCCGTAGCGCAGGTACGGCGCCTGCTTGCTGTAGTTGAAGAACAGCAGCTCGCCCGTCCGGTCGTCGACCTTCGGGTGCGCGGACACGCCCCAGTCGGCCGGGAAGGTGCCGTGCCAGTCCTCCTTGCCGAGGTCCTCGCCGGTGCAGGGGTCGATGCGGTAGAGGTCGCCGCACTGGTAGTGGCTGGTCAGCGCGACACCGCGGTGCACGACGACGTCGGTCGACGACGCGTCCTTCATCAGAGTCCGTGCACCCCAGCCATGGTCGCGCCGGGCCAGTTCGATCGGTTCGGCGATCCCGGGCCACAGCGGGCCGCCGGCCTCGTTCTCGGCGGCAAGCCCGTCGGTGCGGACGAACCTGTTGCGGTAGAAGGCTTTTCCGTCCCGGAAGCCGACGATGTGCAACATGCCGTCGCCGTCGAACGGGTGGTAGTACTTCAGCGCCGGGTGCAGCGGGTTCTCGGTGTTGCGCAGATACACCCCGTCGAGATCGGCGGGGATCTGGCCCTCGACGACGCGCAGGTCGTCGTCGTCCCACTCGGTGGTCTGCGGCCGCCACGGCCCGGTGCGGTAGGGGTGGTCGTCGTCCTCGGGCAGCGTGGACAGGAACTTGCCGACGATCTCGGGGTGGGGGCGCAATGCCATGGTCACGGGGTCCTTCCGACGACGAAGCTGACGGTGGTGGCGGTGCTGCCGCCGAAGTTCAAGGTGGCGAAGGTCTTCGCGTCGTCGACCTGGTAGCCGCCGGCGGTGCCGCTGACCTGACGCGCCGCGTCCAGCAGCATCCGCACCCCGGACGCGCCGACCGGGTGCCCGCCACCGATCAGGCCGCCGCTGGGATTGATAGGCAGGCGGCCGCCGATCTCGATCTCGCCCTGCTCGATCGCCTTCCACGATTCGCCCGGCCCGGTCAGCCCGATGTGGTCGATGGCCAGGTACTCGCTCGGGCTGAAGCAGTCGTGCACCTCGAAACCGTCGATGTCGTCGAGGGTGACGCGGGCGCGGCCGAAGGCGTCGTGCACGGCCTCGCGCACATGGGGCAGCACGTAGGGTTCGCCCGCGGAGTGGTCCAGCTTCTGCTGCAATCCCAGGCCGACGGTGCGATGTCCCCAGCCGTCGATGCGGCCCAGGGGGCGCGCGCCGGGGTGCTGGCGCAGCCAGTCGTCGGTGACCAGGACGACGCCGGCGCCGCCGTCGGTGAGCTGGCTGCAGTCGAGGCGGCGAAGCCTGCCCTCGACCACGGGATTGGTGACGTCGTCGGCGGTGCCCGGATCCGGGACCGACCAGTCCCGGGTTTGTGCCCGCGGGTTGGCCTTGGCGTTGGCGTAGTTCAGCGCCGCGATGGCATGCAGATGGGATTCGTCGAGGCCGTAGCGCCGGTCGTACTCCGCGGCGACGGCCTCGAACATGTGCGGCCACATGTACTTCGCGTCCAGGCCCTCGTGCCCGGTCCAGGCCGCCGCCCCGAGGATCGAGGTCGCGGTGTCACCGGGGACCGTCTTCTCCAACTCCACGCCGACCACCAGCGCCGTGGAGTACGCGCCCGACCGAAGATCGGCGAGCGCGGCCAGCGTCGCGACGCTGCCCGACGCGCATGCCGCTTCGTGGCGCACCGCCGGAGTGCCCCACAGACCTGCGTTGACGGTCGCGGGCATGGCGCCGAGGTGGCCCTGGCGGGCGAACATCTCGCCGAACGCGTTGGCGACATGAACGACGCCGATGTCCTCGGCGTCGAGCTTCGCCTCGTGCAGCGTCGCCTCGACGATCTCGGCGGTCAGGCCCGCGAAATCCAGCCCGTCCCGGGCGTAGTTGCGCGCGAAGTCGCTCTGGTGGCCGCCCAGGATCCACACGCCGGTCGTGCTGCTCACACCCGGGACGCTACTACAACTAACAGAGTGACTCTAGAGGGCGGCCCCGCCGGCTGCTGTCTGAACCGACGAGACCTCAACACCGACGACGGTCGACCATCATCGGTGTCTGCCGCCCTGCATTGCCCCCATCTCGGCGGCGCAAACCCAGGCGTTGTGTACGTGAGCGCGCCGAGTAGGGGAGTGTGTAGGCATGGACGAAACCGTGAGCCATGCACTCGCCCGGCGGATGGCGGAGTTGGCCCGATCGGTGGCAGCCCCTCGCAGCGTCGAGGACGTGCTCGCCGATGTCACCAAGGAGGTCATGGACCTGATCCCCGGGGCCGACGCCGCAGGCGTGCTGTTCGTCGGCAAAGAGGGCCGGTTCGAATCGGTGGCGGGCACCTCCGAGTTGCCGAACAGGCTCGACGAACTTCAGATGCTGTACCACGAAGGGCCGTGTCTGGACGCAGCCCTGGACGAGCTGATCGTGCGCAGCGACGATTTCCGGACCGAGCAGCGCTGGCCCCGATACACCGCCGCGGCCGTCAAGATCGGCGTGCTCAGCGGGCTGTCGTTCAAGCTGTACACGACCGCTCAGACCGCGGGCGCGCTGAACCTCTTCGCGCTCAGACCCCACGCGTTCGACGGCGAGGCAGAGACCATCGGCGCCGTGCTGGCCGCGCATGCAGCCGCCGCGATCCTGGCCAGCAGGCAGAGCGAACAGCTGGTCTCGGCGCTCTCCACCCGGGACCGCATCGGGCAGGCCAAAGGCATCATCATGGAGCGCTTCAACGTCGACGACGTGGCGGCCTTCGAGATGCTGCGGCGGCTGTCGCAGGACACCAACACCAAGCTCGTCGACGTCGCGGCCAAGGTGATCGACACCAGGGGTACGTGAGCGTGCTTTATCCCGGCCTCGCCGGGTCCACCGGGGTGTTGGCCTTGTACGCCGCGACGAGGCTGCCGATCGCGTTTCCGGTGCCTGCGGCGGTGTGTAGATTCATCCAGTGCCGAAGTCCCCTGCAGCGCAAGGACATAGGTGAAATCGTCGGGAAAGTCCTTCAGGAACGTCTGCTCTGTCGAGCCGGGATTCCCGAAAACTGTTGTCAGTCCGAACTTCCGGGGGAGGTCGCTTCCTTCGTTGACGAACTGCGGCCTGGTCCCGCGGGTTCGGGTCTGACTCTGGCCCGAACCGACCGCGATATCGTCAACGGTGACCGCCATCCCGGTGGGCGGAATTCGGCAGACCGCACTACCTGCTATCGGGAAGACGCGTCAACAGAGCCGTTTACTCGTCCGGCATGTTGAGCGGCGGCAGCCCGCAGCGGGCGCGGAAGTCCGTCATCGGTTGCCGGACGCCCTGCAGCTCGGTCTTCACCTGTGGGTTCTGCTCCATGTAGTCGGCGACCCTGTCCCGCCGTTCGTCCGGTGACAGGCCGCGCAGGCTGGTGAAGAACCCGTTCACGTCGGGGTGGGTGAACATGTAGTTCTTCAGCGACGCCGAGACCCCGGACAGGACGCCGGCCTGGTCGCCGACCGTGCAGTCCGGTGGTGGAGGGGGCGCCGGGGTCGGGGCCGGCGCCGGGGTTGGGGTCGGGGAGGGCTGTGCCCAGGCCACCGCCCCTGAACCGAGCAGCGCCGCACCGGCGATCATCACCGCGCCTGCGGATCGGACGAGAACAGACATACCCACTCCTCTATCTGGTCGAGTCAACATGTGCCGGACCGGCGCTCATCTGGTGTCGTCTCAGTTGCCGAACGCGGACCCGCCGCCGTACCCCACGTCGCGTCTCTCCCTCGCCGGGTTGAGGGCGATGTCGATGTCGTCGTCGTAGCAGTAGAGATCGAGTTCGCACCACGGATATTCGGTGGGTACCGGGCCGGACACCACCGGCGTGGCACCGGCCATTGGGGCAGCCGTCAACACGGTGAACACACCCGCAGCTGCCAGAAACGGAATTGCGTAGTACGACTTGCGCATCACTACCTCCGAACCCCGATCAACCGACGCGCGCGGGCCGGTGTGCGGCTGCGCTGAGGCTTAATCTGCCGGTCACGGTGCCAGTGGACATCCCCCAGAACGGGGGAAACGCGGCTCAGCTCTCTGTACCGGCGACGGCGGCAGTCACGGCTTGGCCGAAGGCGTGGGCCGAGGCGGGGTTCTGTCCGGTGATCAGGCGGCCGTCGACGACGACCCGGTTCTCGAATATCGGAGCTTCCTCGAAGATCGCACCGTTGTCTCGGAGCGCGGTTTCCAATTCGAAGGGGACCAGTCTGTCGTATTCGCGGGCGACCTCTTCTTCATTCGTGAAACCCGTGAGCTTTCGGCCGGCGATCAGGCTCTCGCCGGAGCTCAGTCGGACGTTGAGCAACCCGGCAGGACCGTGGCAGACGGCGCCGACGACGCCACCGGCTTGGTAGATCTCGGCGACGATGCGCTGCAACTCGGGGTTGTCGGCGAAATCCCACATGGGGCCGTGCCCGCCGGTGAGTTGGATCGCGTCGTAGCGCGCAGGGTCGACATCGGAGAGCTTCAGAGTGTCGCCGAGCTTGCCCCGGTACGCGGGATTCGTCCAAAACCACTGACTGACAGGATCTTTGAGATCAAATCCGTCGAACGGGGGCAGGCCGCCCCGGGGGCTGGCGATATCGACCTCGAAACCTGCCTGGTGATACACCTCGACGGGGTGGGTCAGTTCGGGGAACCAGAAACCGGCGACCTGGCCCTCGCCTTTGGTGTCGTGGCTTGAGACCACCACGAGGATGCGCTTGGTCCCCGTTGTCTCTGAGGTGGCGGCCGGGGTCTGCGCGAGAGCCGGACCTGAAGGTGTCAGAGCCATCAAGAGGAATGCGAACGCGGTGCACAAAAGCTTGCCGAACGTGGTCATGGCGGGGTCTCTCTTCCCTGGGAGTTTCTCGATAGTTTAGGCACAGGAATCAATCAGTATCAATAGGATAGTGAAACTGATTAATCGTGACTCGTAAACTACGCGTCGATGTGCTCGAAGCCGCGTGTGCGGCCCGGCCTCTGACCGCAGGGGGCACGCGTCGACCAAGATGGAGTGACCATGCCGCGTCCCGACCCGTTCGATCACCTCGCGGCGTTCCTGGAGGTCGCCCGATCAAGCAGTTTCCGGGCGGCGGCCGACGTACTGGGCGTCACACCGGGCGCGGTCAGCCAGGCCATAGCGAATCTCGAACGCCGGGTCGGTTTCCCGCTGTTCCATCGCACGACCCGGCGGGTCTCGTTGACCGAGGAGGGGCAGTTCCTGTTGGGGCAGATCAGCCCCGCCATCGACACCATCGAAGGTGCGCTAGAAGAGCTTTCGCAGTGGAGCCAGCGCCCGTCCGGAACTCTTCGGCTGGTGGTGGAACCCGTGGCGATCACCCATGTCCTTGAGCCCGTCCTGCCGGTGCTACGTCGGGACTGGCCGGGACTGCGACTCGACGTCACCGTCGCCGACGTGCAGTCCGACTTCGCCTCGGCGGGCTACGACGCCGGTATCCGGATCGGCTCCTACCTCACCCCGGAGATGGTCGCCGTGCAGGTCTCCCAGCCGTTCAAGTGGGTGGTGCTGGGCGCTCCGGACTATTTCGCCGGTCACGGCAGGCCCGGTGCGCCCCAAGATCTGGCCGAACACCTGTGCATCGGACTCAAACGGGAGGAGCAAGGCGACATCTACCGCTGGGAGTTCCTTCAGGACGGCCAGAACCTGAGAATCACCCCGTCCGCTGACGTCACGGTGAACAACGGTGCACTCATGCGGCGACTCGCCGTGCAGGGCATGGGGTTGATCTACTCCTCGATGCTGCATGCCTCAGAGGAGATCGGTCGAGGCCTGCTCGAGCCCGCCCTGGAGGCGTTCACCCCGGGCGGCGAATGCCTCTATCTGTACTTCCCGGAGGCCAACCGCAACCAGCCCAAACTCCGCGCGCTCGCGGAAAGCTGCGCCCACCTCATCGGTGGGCAGCCCGACACCCGGTGACCAGAAAACGGCCGACGCAATACATCCACAAAGTGCCCCCGGCAGGATTCGAACCTGCGACACCGGCTTTAGGAGAGCCGTGCTCTATCCCCTGAGCTACGAGGGCATTGCCGGAGGGAGCTTACCCGCCCGCGGCGCCGCGCCCCACCGGCGGACTCCGGGATGGCTCGCGGCGGGATAAGTGCTACCTGAGCAGCTCCATCACCGCGCTGAACGCCTCGGCATGACGCATCTGCACGATGAGGTAGCTGATGCCGTACACGTCGCGGTAGCGGCCGATCCGATCGGCGATCTCGTCAGCCGATCCCGACAGCACGCCCGGATGGCGCAGCAGCTCCTCGTCGGACAGCCCGGGCAGCGAGATCCGCGGGATCGTCAGATCGGGCCGGCCGGAGCCGTCGACGGGCATCGCGGTGATCGCGAGGTTGAGCTCCAGATCGTCGAACCGGGGGCCGGCCGCTTCCCGAACGAACGCGATCCGCTCGGCCAGCGGATCCTCGTCGGCCGACGCCGCCCGGTCCCCGCCGGTCAGCCCGACGATCTGGGCCGAGCGCGCCGCGATCCGCAGCACCCGGTCGCCATTGCCGGCGATCATGATCGGGACGTCGGGCAGCTGCCCGGCCAGGTACTGCGTGGTCACCTTCAGGTGGTCGACCCGCTCGCCGGCACTGGGATACGGGATCCCGGCAGCCTCGAACTCCTCCCGCACGTAGCCGGTGCCCAGCCCCACTTCGAAGCGTCCCTCGCTGACGTCGCGCAGCGCCGCGACGTCGCGCCCCAGCAGAGCGGGCCGGTAGAACGCCGCGTTCAGGACGAACGTGCCGACCCGCAATGTCGAGGTCGCCATCGCCACCGCCGCCAGCGCCGGAAACGGCGCCGGGCCACCCAGGTGATCGGGCACATGCAGCACGTCGTACCCGAGGTCCTCGGCGCGCCGCGCGCTGTCGACCAGCTGCGCCCGCGGACCCGTGCGTGTCACACCGACGCCGAAGCGGAATGCCTTTGCCACATCGTGATCGTAGGTCGAGGTTTGAACGGGAAGGGGCACGGGCATATACGCGTCGACTTTCATCACCCCGATCCGGCCCGTCGTCGAATTATCCGACGGGCCGGATCAAATTTTTCACGTAAGGCAGGCATGGCAGACGTTCCCACGCTCGGGGTCGAGGAGGAGTTCCTCCTCGTCGACCCGGCCTCCGGCGCACCGATCGCCCGCAACCGCGAGGTCGCCGACGGTGCCGCCGCCAAGGACGTCGAGCTGCAGCTCGAGCTCACCAGCTGCCAGGTGGAGACCGCCACCGGCGTCGTCGACAACGTCGGTGACCTGCGTGAGCAGCTGCTGCGGCTGCGGCACACCTCGGCCGCGGCGGCCGAGGACGCGGGTGCGCGGCTGCTCGCGGTCGGGTTGCCCCCGACGCTGCCGCACGACTTCCCGGTCACCGACACCCCGCGCTACCGCGACATCGGCCGCCGCTACGGGATGATCGCCCGCGAACAGGGCATCTGCGGCTGCCACGTGCACGTCGCGGTGCCCGACCGCGACGCCGCCGTCGCCGTCAGCAACCGGCTCCGGCCCTGGTTGCCGCTGCTGCTCGCGCTCACCGCGAACTCGGCGATCTACCGCAACGCCGACAGCGGGCACGCGAGCTGGCGCAGCGTGCTGTGGGCCCGCTGGCCCAGTGCCGGCCCGCCCCCGCACTTCGACTCCGCCGACGAGTTCGACGCCGCAGTGCAGATGCTGTCGCACACCGGCGTGATCCGCGACGACGGGATGGTCTATTGGGACGTGCGCCCGTCCGCCAACTTCCCGACCGTCGAGGTGCGCGTCGCCGACGTGCCGGCAACCGTGGCCGAGACGGTTCTTTTCGCTGCGGTGGTCCGGGGCTGTGTGATGACCGCGCTGGAGGCCGAACGTCACGGCGAGCCGGTGCTCCCGCTGACGCCCTACATGCTCAAGGCGGCGTACTGGAAGGCCGCCCGGGAAGGGGTCGACGGCGACGGGGTCGACCTGGAGAACCACACCGCGGCGCCCATGACTGCGCTGCTCACCGGGCTGGTCGAGCAGATCCGCCCCGCCCTGGAAACCGCAGGCGATCTGGCCGTGGTGACCGCCGGGCTGGACCGCATCGCCGAGGTCGGGAACGGCGCGGTCCGCCAGCGGCGGGCCTGGCAGCGCAATCACGACGTCGCGGACGTGCTGGCCGAGGCGGCCGCCGCGACGCTGGAAGACCTTAAGTGAGCGGTAGTTCGGCGAACGCCGGGCCGCTCGGCTGCGGAGAACCGCCCGGGGGCTCCACGGTGAACGCCAGGGCCTTCGACGACCCGAGATCGGGCAGTACGGCGGTGGTCGACGGAGCGACCGCTTCGGCGTCCATGGTGCCCGCCGAATGCGAACCGTCCGGGTCGACCAGCCACATCTGGTACACGGTGCCAGGCTGTGGCGGGGGAACGTTGTTCATCACCAGCACCCCGGAGTTGCGTTCACGGGAGAAGACCACGGTGGCGGTGCCGCCGCCGGGGATCTCACCGGAGATCGTGCGCACGTCGGGCGCCGCGAAAACCTGCTCGGCGGTGGTCGGCGCGGGGGCCGGTCGCAGCGCGTAGCCGACCCCGACGGCGGCCAGCCCGATCACGACGGCCGCCGCGGCGGTCAGCACCGCGGCCGCCCGTCGGCGGGAACGAGGCTGGGTGGGCAATGTGCGCACCCGGTCCTCGGTGATCTGGCGCAGCACCGTGTCGCGCAGATGCTCCGGCGGTTCGACGGCGGTGACGCTGGCGAGCACCGCCATGGTCTCCTGCACGGAGCGGACCTCGGCGAGAAACGACTCGGCGACTTCCGTCGGCGCGTCGGCCAGCTGCCGGTCGACCTCCGCCCGCTCGTCGGCGCTCAGGGCGTGCAGAGCATACGGCGCGGCGAGGGACAGAAGGTCGTTCTGCGGGCTGGTCATGCCACCCCCAAACATCTGCGGAGACCCCGGATCGCGTCGCGCATTCTGGACTTGATTGTGGCCAGGTTCGCCGCCAGGTGCTCGGACACCTGGACATAGGTCAGACCGTCGTAATAAGCCAGCTGGATACATTCGCGCTGGGTGTCGGTCAGCGAGCCCAGGCAGTCGGCGACCCGGCGCCGCTCGTCGTCGAGGATCACCTCGTCGGCCACGTGATCCGACGGCGGCTCGACCGTGGTGGCGCCGTAGCGGGACTCCCGGGTGCTGGCCGCCTGCTCGGAGCGCACCCGGTCCACCGCGCGTCGGTGGGCCAGGGTCAGCAGCCAGGCCAGCGGTGAGCCCGCCGCAGGGTCGTAGTTGGCGGCGTTGCGCCACACCTGCAGATAGATGTCCTGCGTGGTTTCCTCGCTGTAGCCGGGGTCGCGCAGCACCCGGGTGACCAGGCCGTACACCCGCGCGCGCGTCAGATCGTAGAACGCGGCGAAGGCTTCGGCGTCGCGGCGGGCCACCTGGCGCAGAAGTGCGTCGAGTTCGGCGGTCACGAGCGGTAGCCTAGCGGCAGCTACCAGGACCGATGCCGTCACGGGGATCGTGTCTCCTGCGGATTCCTGATCAGCAGCGGCTCGTGCGGGCATTCCGAGACCGCCGCACGCTCGCCGGCGGAGTCGTCGGGCGCCGTCGGCACCCTGCGCAACCGCAGCAGCGTGGTCTGCACCCGCATACTCAGCAGATTCATCAGCGGCGCCAGCGGCGCGACCACCTGCAGCGCGAGGATCTGGTGGGCGCCGGCCGGGCGGCGCGAGCCACGCATCGTCGCGACGAAGGCAGGCTGCTGGTCGCGGTGCAGCGAGATCGTCACATCCAGGTGCTCGTCGGGTTGCGGCGCCCGCACCAGGTAGTGGCCGTCCACACCGTTGAACGGCGACGCGCGAAAAGCCTTGTCCACCATCACCGGTCGGTCTCCCGACGGCGGCAGCAGATAGGCGTGGCGGCCACCGGAGGTGTTCTGCATCTCGGCCACCACACAGCGCAGCACTCCCCGCGAGTCATGGCACCAGTACAGGGTCAGCGGATTGAACACATGACCGAGCACCCGGGCCTGCGTCAGCGCGGTGACCGTGCCGCCGTCGAGCTGGATTCCCCGGTCGGCGAGGAAGGCGTCGACCCGGCCGCGCAGCGTGTCCTCGGGCGCCTCCCACAGATGGTCGCGCGCCTCGAAACGGGCGAACGGCCGCAGCCACCACGGCAGCCGGGGCAACGCGTCGAGATCGACGAACCAGCTGTAGCTGCGGTGCTCGAAGTAGTGGTGGACGGGCGCGCGGCGCAGGTGGGTGATGCGCGTGCGGTACAGGGCCGCCCGCGTACGGTCCGGGCCTCGACACTCGGATTTCACATCCTGTATTCGGCACCGCGACGGCGCCGGATGGGTCGGCTAACCGGGGCAGTATGTGGCGGCCAGCACCTTCGCCCGCGGGTCGTCGGCGAGAGTCCTCACCCCTGGGCTGCCCTGGGTGAACGTCGCCGACACCGCCGGTCGGCCCGGTGCCGCGACCATGATGCTGTGGTAGCCGGCCAGGTCCCCGCTGTGCCCCCAGACCGTGACCCCGCAATCGAGGTCGATGCCCACCAGGCCGAGCCCGTAGCGGAACCCGGGCCCGTGCAACGGCCAGGCCACGGTGTCCATCATCTGCGCCAACTCGGGGGCGGCCACGACGCGTCCGGCCAGCAGCGCGGTGACGAACGCGGCGGTGTCCTCGCTGGTGGAGATCAGGGAGCCGGCCGTGTACTCGTCCGAGGGTTCCCCGTCGGTGACGTCGAGGCGTTCCCCGCCGACGGTCTCGTAGCCGTGCGCCATCGGTGCGCGCAGCCATCGCTCCCCGGGGGCGGGGAAGTAGGTGTGGGTGAGCCCGAGGGGCACGATGATGCGCCGGGTGATCTCCTCGGCCGCCGGCCGGCCGGTGACGGACTCCAGCAACAGCCCGGCCACCACATAGTTGGTGTTGGTGTAGATCGCCACCGCAGGAGACGGATCCGCTGCGGGACGCGCCAGTGCCCGCGCCACGAGGTCGCGCGGGGCGACGGGTCCGGTCAGCGGCTCGGTCTCCGCGCCGTAGTACTCGGGCAGCCCGCTCTGATGCCGCAGCAGCCGGCGCACGGTGACGGCGTCGCCGTCGATGCCCGTGCCCCGCAACAGCCCGGGCAGATACTCCTCGACGGACGCGTCGAGGTCGACCCTTCCCTCGCCGACGAGTTGCAGAATCGCTGCGGCGACAAAGGTTTTGGTGATGCTGGCGACGCGGACGCGGGTGTCCGGCACGAACGTCGTCCCGGCCTCCACGTCGGCGTACCCGGCGCTGGCCGCCGTCACGTCGTCACCGTGGCGGACCGCCGCGACCGCGCCGGCCAGG